>NZ_JBFUFR010000009.1:0-163724 GCF_056403315.1 Roseateles sp. P2_H4
GCACCGGGAAGCGCTGGCCCGAGGCATAGGTCGAGCGGGCAAAGACGATGGCATCGCTGCCCTGCACTTCCTGCAGCAGCTCAAACACCGCCTGGTTGTACTGCAGCGCGTAGAGGTTGTGCATCTCGACGGGGTCGGAGCCGTCGAAATAGGTCACGCCCTCGCTCGGGATGCGCTCGCCGAAGTCGGTCTTGAAGCAGTCGGCGCCGGTGGCCAGCAGGCGGCGCAGATGGCCCTGGTACCAGGCCTTGGCGGCCGGGTTCGTGAAGTCCACGATGGCCATGCCGGGCTGCCATTGGTCGGTCTGGAAGGTCAGGCCGTTGCTTCTCTTGATGAAGTAGCCGTGCTTCACGCCTTCGGCAAACAGCGGCGACTTCTGCGCGACGTAGGGGTTGATCCACAAGCTGATCTTCAGGCCCTTGGCGTGCAGGCGCTCCAGCATCGCCTCGGGCTCGGGGAAGCCGCGACGGTCCCACTCGAAGTCGCACCACTGGAATTCGCGCATCCAGAAGCAGTCGAAGTGGAAGACCGACAGCGGCAGCTCGCGCCGCTTCATCTCGTCGATGAAATGCGTGGCCGTCGCCTCGTCGTACTGGGTCGTGAACGAGGTCGTCAACCACAGGCCGAAGCTCCAGGCCGGGGGCAGCGGGGCGCGGCCTGTCAGCGCTGTCAATCGGCCAAGAACCTGCTTGGGTGTGGGGCCGGCGATGACGCAGTAGTCCAGGCTCTCGCCCTCGCGGCTGAACTGCACGCGCGCGACCTTCTCCGAGCCGACCTCGAAGGACACCGGGCCGGCCTCGTTGACAAGCACGCCGTAGCCGCGGTTGGTCAGGTAGAAGGGCACGTTCTTGTAGGCCTGCTCGCAGGCCGTGCCGCCATCCTTGTTGGTGTTCTCGACGATCTGGCCGTTCTTGACCCAGGGCGTGAAGCGCTCGCCCAGGCCGTAGACGTTCTCGCCGACGGCCAGGCTCAGCTGCTCGTGCACATGGTTGCCCTTGGGGTCCCACTGGACATAGCCCAGGCCGCGCCAGTCGCTCTTCGTGAGGATGCGCTCGCCTTCGCGGAAGGTCAGGCTCCAGCCCTCGCCCTTCTTCACGTCGACCGAGATCGGGCCGGATGTGAGCGTGGCCTTTGTCTCGCCATCGACGATCTGCACGGCGGGCTTGCCGGCACCGACCATGGGGATGTGCAGGCGCGGCGTGCTGGACGCCGCGAAGTGCTCGAYGCTGACGCGGATGACGCCTTCGAGCGGCGAGCTCAGCGTGACGGTCAGCGTGGGGCCTTGCAGCGTGTCGCCACGGTGCTTGATGGGGCGCGTCGTGGCGAGCACGACGAGGCGGTCTTCGTGGACTTCAATGGCGTAGGCCTCGGCCGCGTAGTGCGCGGCGACGCCTGGCTGAAGCATCCACTGTCCGTCAGTGAACTTCATGGTGGTCGGGGTCTTTGCTGGGGGTCAGGGGTGGGAAGGCGCCTGCACGTGGCGGCGGATGTAGTCAGCGTGGTCCGGCATGCCGGACGCGGTCTGGGCGATGGCCTGGCGCAGGCGCGCGAAGTGCTGCAGCAGGGCCTGGGGTTCGATGTGGTCGACGAAGGGGTCGTAGCTTTCCGGCTGCAGTCCCAGGCCGAGGAAGAGGGACACCCAGGACGGCTCAGAGAAGCCGTCGGGGTCGTAGATGGCGACGCGGGCGGCGCTGCGGAAGAGCTCGATCTGGTGGGCCAACGAGTCCGGGATGGGCATGGCGGCGCAGTAGCGCCACAGCTCCGAGTCGCGGCGCTCCGTCAGCTTGTAGTGCAGAGCGATGAAGTCGCGGATGGACTCGTACTGGCGTGCCATCAGGCGATTGAACTCGGCGGCCAGATGCGGCTTGAACTGCTTGTCCGGGAAGAACTGGATGAGGCGGCCAACGCCGTCCATGATGAGCTGGATGCTGGTGGACTCCAGCGGCTCCAGGAAGCCCGAGGCCAGGCCGATGGCGACGACGTTCTTCACCCAGCCCTCTTTGCGCCGGCCGGTCGTGAAGCGCAACTGGCGCGGCGTGTCCAGGGCCTTGCTGTCCAGGCCGGCGAGCAGCGTGCTGGCGGCTTCGTCGTCGCTGATGAAGTGGCTGCAGTAGACATGGCCATTGCCGGTGCGGTGCTGCAGCGGGATACGCCATTGCCAGCCGGCCGCCTTGGCCGTCGACGTCGTGTAGGGCGTCAGCGGCTCGACGCGCTCGCTGGGCACGGCCTGGGCGCTGTTGCAGGGCAGGAGCGCGCTCCAGTCCTCGAAGGGCGACTGCATGGCGCCGCCGATGAGCAGGGCGCGGAAACCCGAGCAGTCGATGAAAAGGTCGCCGTCAATGCGGCGGCCGTCGGCCAGCTTGACGGCCGCGACGAAGCCGTCCTCAGGCCGCAGCTCCACATCGACGATCAGCCCTTCGACGCGCTGGGTGCCGCGCGCCATCGCGTACTCACGCAGGTAGGCGGCGTAGAGGCCGGCATCGAAGTGATAGGCGAAGGAATAGGCATTGGCCGCCGACGCCGCGCCGCCTTCGGGTGGCGTGAAGCGGTTTTGCCGCGCCATAACGGTGGACGTCGACCAGTCCTCGTAGCCGGGCAGCCCGTCGGTGATGCGGGACAGGCGCAGCCAGTGCTGCCAGGCCGAGCGGTTCTCGATGGCCGGGCCGAAGTCGCCGAAGCCATGGAAGAAGCGGTGGCCGACGCAGCCCCAGTCGCGGAACTCGATGCCAAGCTTGAAGCTGCCCTGGGTCTTCTTGACGAAGTCGGCACCGTCCAGGCCCAACGTGCGGTTGTAGGCGCGAATGGGCGGCAGCGTGGCCTCACCGACGCCGATGGTGCCGATGTCGGGCGACTCCACCAGAGCTATCTCGCACGCACCCCGGCCGGCCTGCGCAAAGCGCTGGGCCAGCGGCGCGGCGGCCATCCAGCCGGCGGTGCCGCCGCCGACGATGACGATCTTGCGGATGGGGGAATCAGGCATTGGCTGTCTCGGGCCAGTTTTTATGGAGCCTCACCGCGCAACCGGTGGGCGGCGCGATCTTCGGCGAGGTGGGACCGATCGCGATAGGGGTCAACACCGTATTTACTTCGTTCGATGGCCGAACTAATATGGCCTCAAGCCCGTCAAAGCATGGGTATCTCTAGGAGACAAATGCAGGCCGAAGCCGCAGGCAGCCAACAGCTGCTCAAGGTCATCAATCGCATGGCGCTGGTCAGGCACCTCTGTGCCCACCCGGGGCTGTCGCGCGCCGACCTGGCCGGGGCCGTCGGCCTGACCAAGTCCACCGTCAGCATGCTGGCGCGCGAGCTGATCAGTGAGGGCTGGTTCATCGAACGCGAGGTCGTCGCCACCGGCGACCTGGGCCGCCGCCCCACGCCCCTCTTCATCGACCCGACCCGCCTGCTGCTGCTCGGCGCCGAGGTCGGCATCGAATCCGTGCGCGTCGTCGCCACCTCGCTGACCGGCGACGTGCAAGCCTGGACGGTGGCCAACTACGGTGCCAGCCGCACGGCCAAGGCCTGCATCACCAGCCTCGCCACGGCCCTGCTCAAGCTGCGCAGGCAGCTCGATGCCAGACAGCAGATCCTGGGCATAGGCGTCGGCCTGCCGGGCGGCGTCAACGAGGCCCGCGGCGTGCTGCACTTCGCCCCCAACCTCGGCTGGCGCGATATCCCCTTCGGCGCCCTGCTCGGCGAAAAGCTGCAAGACACTTCGCTCGCCGGCGTGCCCCTCTTCATACAGAACGAAGCCGATGTGGCGGCCCTGGGCGAGATGGAGTTCAACCCCGCGCCCGCGTCGGATCCGCTGCTCTACGTCTCCATCAACCAGGGCCTGGGCGCCGGCGTCATCGTCGGCGACCGCCTGCTGACCGGCAACCGCGGCTTCGCCGGCGAGGTCGGCCACATGGTGCTGCAGCTCAACGGCCCGCGCTGTTCCTGCGGCCGCCGTGGTTGCGCCGAAGCACTGATTGCGACGCGCGCCATGCTGCACGGCAGTGGCGACGAGGCGGCCCTGCGGTCGCTGGCCGAGGTGCGCGCCCATCTCGTCGACGCAGACGCCGAGACGATGAAGGCCGTCCACTCGGCCGGCCGCTATCTCGGCGTGCTGCTGCAGAACCTGGCCACCGCCTACGACCCCGCCTGCATCGTGCTGGGCGGCAGCGTCGTCGAGCTGGGCGAGCCCTTCCTGAAGCCGGCGCTGGACACGCTGCTGGACTACGCCGCGGCGGCCAGCCTGCCGCCGCCGACGGTGCGCACGTCGATGTTCGGCGCCAATGCCGTCGCCGTCGGTGCTGCGGCGCTGGCGCGCTACCGCCTGACCCGCCCCGCCCTGCCGCTGTCCGACAGCGGCGCGGTGATGGCGGACGCCGAGGAGGCCATCTGATGTTCCTCGGCATCGATCTCGGCACCTCCGAAGTCAAGCTGCTGCTGCTTGACGACAGCGGCCACATCGTCGGCACGGCGGGCAGCGCGCTGACCTTGTCTTCGCCCGAGCCGCTGTGGTCCGAACAAGACCCGACCGCCTGGTGGCAGGCGACGGAGGCCGCAGTCGCCAAGCTGCGCGCGGCACATCCCGCCGAGTTTGCCGCCGTGCGCGGCATCGGCCTTTCCGGCCAGATGCATGGCGCAGTCCTGCTCGACGAGGCCGACGCCGTGCTGCGCCCCGCCATCCTCTGGAATGACGGCCGCAGCCATGCCGAGTGCGAGGAGCTGACGGCCGCCGCGCCGCGCCTGCACGACATCGCCGGCAACCTCGCCATGCCCGGCTTCACGGCGCCCAAATTGCTGTGGGTGCGCAAGCACGAGCCCGAGGTGTTCGCCCGCGTGAAGAGCGTGCTGCTGCCCAAGGATTGGCTGCGCCTGCAGCTCAGCGGCGACAAGGTGTCCGACCCGTCCGACGCGGCCGGCACGTTGTGGCTGGACGTGGCGCGGCGCGACTGGTCCGACGAGCTGCTGGCCGCCTGCGGCCTGACGCGCGCGCAGATGCCGCGCCTGGTCGAAAGCAATCAGGCGAGCGGCGTGCTCAAGCCCGAACTGACCAAGGCCTGGGGCCTCGGCCCCGAGGTCGTCATCGCCGGGGGTGCGGGTGACAACGCCGCCAGCGCCATCGGCATTGGCGCCACGCGGCCGGGCGACGGCTTCATCTCCCTCGGCACCTCGGGCGTGCTCTTCGTCGTCAACGACCGCTACCGTCCCAACCCGGCGTCAGCTGTGCACGCCTTCTGCCATGCCCTGCCCGAGCGCTGGCACCAGATGAGCGTGATGCTGTCGGCGGCGAGCTGCCTGCGCTGGTTCTGCCAACTCGTCGGCGCCGACGAGGCCACATTGCTGGCCGAACTTTCGCAAAATGACAGCGCAGTCAATGCGCCCATCTTCCTGCCCTATCTGGCTGGCGAGCGCACACCTCACAACGACCCGTTTGCCCCTGGCGTCTTCCACGGCCTGAAGGCGCAGACCACGCGCGCCGACTGCAGCTATGCCGTGCTGGAAGGCGTGGCCTTCGGCCTGGCCGACGGACTGGCCGCGCTGCGCGAGGCGGGCACGGAGGTGCACCAGCTGTCTCTCGTTGGCGGTGGCTCGCGCAGCTTCTTCTGGGCCCAGCTGATCGCCGACGCCCTTCAGGTCGACATCGTGCTGCATACCGGCAGCGAAGCCGGCGGCGCCCTCGGCGCGGCGCGCCTGGGCTGGCTCTCGGCAGGCGGCGACGTCAACGCCGTCTGCACCCGGCCGCCCGTTGCGGCCCTCTTCTCTCCCGACCCCCAACGCCATGCCCGCCTGGCTCCTCGCCTGGCGCGCTTCCGTGACCTCTACCGCCGCCTGCGCGGTGCCTGACTTCTGACCATGACGAGCTATTTCCACGACATCGCCCCCATCCGCTACGAGGGCGCCGACAGCCAGAGCGACCTGTCCTTCAAGCACTACGACAAGGACCGCATCGTGCTGGGCAAGCGCATGGAAGAGCAGCTGCGCTTCGCCGCCTGCTACTGGCACAACTTCGTCTGGACCGGCCTCGATCCTTTCGGCGGCGCGACCTTCGAGCGCCCCTGGTTCCAAGGCGGCAGCCCGATGGAGCTGGCCAAGCTGAAGGCCGACGCGGCCTTCGAGTTCTTCGCCAAACTCGGTGTTCCCTACTACTGCTTCCACGACCGCGACGTCGCCCCCGAAGGCGCAACGCCGCGCGAGAGCCACGACAACTTCCTGCGCATGGTCGACGTGCTCGGCGAGAAGCAGCAGGCCACCGGCTTGAAGCTGCTGTGGGGCACGGCCAACCTGTTCAGCCACCGCCGCTTCATGAGCGGTGCGGCCAGCAACCCCAACCCTGAGCTGTTCGCCATGGCCGCCCTGCAGGTGCGCGACGCGATGGACGCSACSMWMAAGCTCGGCGGCGARAACTACGTGCTGTGGGGCGGCCGCGAAGGGTACGAAACGCTGCTGAACACGCGCCTGGGCCAGGAGATGGATCAGCTCGGCCGCTTCCTGAACATGGTGGTTGAGTACAAGCACAAGATCGGCTTCAAGGGCGCCATCCTCATCGAGCCCAAGCCGCGCGAGCCGTCCAAGCACCAGTACGACTTCGACACCGCCACCGTCTACGGCTTCCTGGTGCGCTATGGCCTGGAGAAAGAGGTCAAGGTCAACATCGAGGCCAACCACGCCACGCTGTCGGGCCACAGCTTCGAGCATGAGATCGCCACCGCCGGCTCTCTCGGCATCCTCGGCAGCCTGGACATGAACCGCGGCGATCCGCAGCTGGGCTGGGACACCGACCAGTTCCCCAACAACGTGCCCGAGACGGCCGTGGCCCTATACCACGTGCTGCAGGCTGGTGGCCTCGGCAGCGGAGGCCTCAACTTCGACGCCAAGGTGCGCCGCCAGTCCATCGATGCGGCCGACCTCTTCCACGGCCACATCGGCGGCATGGACGTCTGCGCCCAGGCCCTGCTGATCGCCGAGAAGATGATCAACGACGGCCGCCTGAAGGCCGCCGTCGACAGCCGCTACGCCGGCTGGGACACGAGCGCCGGCCAGGACATCCTGCAAGGCCGCCGCACGCTCACCGACCTGGCCGAGCAGGTGCTCATTGCGAACACGGATGCCGCGCCGGTCTCCGGCCGCCAGGAAGTCTTCGAGAACCTCGTCAATCGCTTCTGCGGCTGAAGCCTCTGTGATGAAAGCCGATGTACCGCTCTTTCGATTGAGCCAGTGCGACACAGCCGCCCTGCCCCAGGACGCCATGACCGCACTGACCTACTCCAGCCCCTTCCCCGCCGACTTCATCTTCGGCGTGGCCGCCGCAGCGCCCCAGATCGAGGGCGCCGCCTTCACCGACGGCAAGGGCGAATCCATCTGGGACCGCTTCTGCCGCGAGCCCGGCAAGGTCCACGACGGCGACACGCTGGACGTCGCCTGCGACCACTACAACCGCTTCGACGAGGACTTCGCGCTGATGGCCTCGCTGGGGCTGAAGTACTACCGCCTGTCGCTCGCCTGGCCGCGCATCTACCCCAACGGCGACGGCGAGCTGAACCAGGCAGGCCTGGACTTCTATCACCGCCTCTTCGCCAGCATGAAGAAGCACGGCATCGAGCCCTGGGTGACGCTGTTCCACTGGGACCTGCCTCAATCGCTGGAGGACCGCGGTGGCTGGACCTCGCGCGTGACGGTCGACGCCTTCGGCCGCTATGCCGACACCGTCGTCAAGGCCTTCGCCGGTGAAGTGAAGCACTGGATCACGATGAACGAGATCCGCTGCTTCACGCAGCTGGCCTATGGCTTCGGCACCAAGGCGCCGGGTCGCAAGGAGAGCGCGGCCGTCGTCAACCAGACCTTCCACCACGCGCTGCTGTGCCACGGCCACGGCGTGCGTGCGGTGCGCGAGTTCGGCGGTGCCGGTGCGGTCGTCGGCCTGACCGACAACCTGGACGTCTGCATCCCTGTCACCGAGACGCCCGCGGACATCGCCGCCGCCAAGGCCTGGTTCCTGGAGATGAATGCTCATGTGCTGGGCGCGATGCATGCGGGCCAGTACCCGGCCGAGTACCTGGCCCGCGCGGGCGCCGACGCCCCCAAGGTCGAGCCCGGCGACTTCGACCTCATCAGCCTGCCCACCGACCACCTCGGCCTGAACATCTACACGGGCACCTATGTGCGCGCCAGCAAGACCGGCGCGGCCTACGAGGCCCTGCCGCCCCCGATCAACTACCCCCGCGCCGACAGCCCCTGGCTGCGCCTGGTGCCGCAGTCCATCTACTGGGCCACGCGCTTCGCCGCCGAGTGCTACGGTCACCAGTCGCTCTACATCACCGAGAACGGCTGCGGCTACAACGATGAGCCGGTGGTGAACGGCGAGGTGCTGGACCTGCACCGCCGCGACTTCCTGCGCAACCACCTGCGCGAAGCTCATCGCGCCATCGGCGACGGCGTGCCGCTGCACGGCTACTTCCTGTGGAGCTTCATCGACAACTACGAGTGGGAAGACGGCTACCAGCGGCGCTTCGGCATCGTGCACTGCGATTACGAGACCCAGGTGCGCACCGCAAAACTGTCGGCGCTCTATTACGCCGAAGTCATCAAGGCCAGAAAGATCCTGTGAACGCCAGCACCCTTCACCTCGACCGCGTCGTGCCACCGTCGGTCGACCGCCTGCCGATGCGCCAGAAGATCGGCTTCGGTCTGGGCGCCTTCCTCGACATGTGGGGCCACTGGCTCTACCCGTCGCTGGCCTTCCAGGTCTTCAACATCTTCCTCGGTGTCGCACCCGGCCTGATCTCCACGGTGCAGATGATCAAGATCTTCATCGACGCGGGGTCGGACGCGGTCTTTGGCTGGATCTCGGACAACACGCGCACGCGCTACGGCCGCCGGCGGCCTTTCATCCTCGTCGGCGGCGTGCTCGCTGGCATCGGCCTGCCGCTGATGTTCGCGGTGGGCAGGGGCTGGACGGACACGCAGTACTTCATCTTCATGCTGGTCAGCACGGTGATCTACGTGCCCATCATGAGTTGCTTCAACATGCCCTGGAACAGCCTGGGCGCGGAGATGACGCCGGACTACCACGAGCGCACGTCCGTGATGGCTGTCCGCGCCGTCATCCAGAAGGTGCCCGAGCTGGGGATGTTCTATGCCGCGCAGTTCACGACGCTGGCGATCTTCAACGGCGCCAACGGCAAGCCCGACATCCTGCGCGGCGCGCAGACCTACAGCGCCATCCTCGGCGCCGTCATGGTGGCGGTGTCCATTGCCATCTTCCTGATGGTGCGCGAGCGCTACTACGAGAAGCTGGTCTCGCGCACGCAGACCCACATCCCGTTTGCCGACACGCTGTGGCGCACGCTGCGCTGCAAACCCTTCCGCCGCGTTCTCGGCATGATGCTGGCCTATGGCATCGGCACGGCCATGGTGTCGACGCTCGGGTACTACACCACGGCCTACTACGTCTGCCAGGGCGACATCGCGCTGGGCGCGAAGTGGAACACCGCCATGGGCGTGTCAGGCACGGTCTTCGGCTTCGCGGGCATTCCGTTCTTCGCGATGCTCGCGCGTCGCAAGGGCAAGCATGTGGCGATGGCCACTGCGCTGAGCCTGGCCATCTGCGCCTTCATCGGCGATTGGTGGCTGTACGACCCAGCGCGGCCCTACCTGCAGCTCTTCGCCTGCGGCCTGGTCGCCTTCACCGGCGCGGGCTTCTGGATGATCTATGGCTCCACGCTGGGCGACATCGTCGACTATGACGAACTGCAAACGGGCCAGCGCCGCGAGGGCTCGTTCTCGGCCTGCCAGTCGTGGATCTCCAAGTTCGGCATCGCCCTGGGCGTGGGCGCCTCGGGCTGGATCCTGCAGTTCACCGGTTTCGATGCCAAGCAGGCGGTGCAGGACCCACAGGCGATCTTCACGATGCGCCTTCTTCTGTCGGGCGTTCCGGTCATCGGCCTGGTGCTGGCGCTGATCTCGCTCGCCCGCTTTGAGTTGACCGAGCGACGCATGCTGCAGATCCGCGGCGAGCTCGAAGCCACCCGGGGGCAGGTATGACGCTGTCACGCACCGATTCCCCTGAAACATCCATCGCAGAAATCATGCGCCACCCCAAGTCTTCCTTTGACGGTTTCAACGCACTCTGGTTTGCATCCTGCCTGACATTGAGCACCCTCGCTCATGCTGCAGAACCCGCGAAGCCGGCCCAGCCTTTCGAATGGAAATCCAGCGAGCCGCTGATCAGGCCGCCCGCCGACGCGAAGAACATCTTTGGCGTCAAGGATCCGACCATCGTCTACCACGACGCCCGCTATCACGTCTTCATGACCACGGCCGGGAAGAACGGCTGGGGCATGGCCTACACGAGCTTTGCGAACTGGGAGGAGGCCCCCAACGCCCCTCAGTTCATGCTCGAAAAGTCCCCCATCGGGCCCGGCTATCGCGCAGCACCCCAGGTCTTTTACTTCGCGCCGCAGAAGCTTTGGTATCTGATCTACCAGGGCGGCGACCCGCTGTATTCCACGACCAGCAACATCGCCGATCCCCTGTCGTGGACAGCACCGAAGCCCTTCTACCCGACCATCCCGGCAAGCGTCAAAGACGCCAAGGGCAATGCGTCCTGGCTGGACTTCTGGAACATCTGCGACGACAAGAAGTGCTATCTCTTCTTCACTGGCGACAACGGCAGCTTTTACCGCGGCGAGACGACGATGGAGCGCTTCCCTCAGGGCTTCTCCGAGCCCGTCGTCGTCATGGAAGAGAAGCGCGATGACATGTTCGAAGCGAGCAACACCTACAAGATTGCTGGCACGAACCAGTACTTGACGTTGATCGAGGCGATGGGGTCCAAGGGCAGGTATTTCCGGGCCTGGACAGCCGATCGCCTGGACGGGAAGTGGCAACCCGTTCCCGGCGCCCCGATGAACATGTTTGCCGGCACAGAGAACGTCAAGTTCAACGGCCGGATCTGGTCCGAAGGCGTGTCCCATGGCGAACTGATCCGCGATGGGGTCGACCAAACGCTGAGCATCGACCCCTGCCAGCCGCTGAAATTCCTGTACCAAGGCCTGGACATGGAAAAGAACAAGAAGTACGAATACATCGAGCTGCCCTATCGGCTGGGCCTGATCACCGCCACCGCGCCGAACGCCATCAGCGAGTTGTGCAAAAAATGAAGGCCGCTGCCAGGCCGGCAAGCGCCGCGCCGATGCCGGCGACGTGCGCCCGCAACTTTGTCTACAGAGGACTCACGACGTGACTTCGCTCCGCTCCCTGCGCCGCCGCCAGATGCTGGCTGCTGCTGCCCTGCCGCTCATGACCACCGCATCATTCGCTGCGCCGCAGCAGCGCCGCATCGTGCTCGACCTGGCCGAAGCGAAGCAGCCGCTGGACCGCTTTTTCGACCACTGCGTCGGCGCTGACTACCCCGGCACGACCTACCGCGAAGACGCACTCGCACAGCTGAAGACAACCGTCGACGAGCTGGGTTTCCGCTACCTGCGCTTCCACGCCATCTTCCACGACGTCTTCAAGACGGTGACGCGCGATGCCGCAGGCAACCTCGTCTTCGACTTCACCAACATCGACAAGCTCTACGACGCGATGCTGGCGCGCCGCATCAAGCCCTTCGTCGAGCTGGGCTTCACGCCGCTGGCGTTGAAGACGTCGGACTTGAAGGTCTTCTACTGGGCCGGCAACACCTCCCACCCCGAGCCCACCGGTTGGGTCGCGCTGATCGACGCCTTCACGCGCCACCTGCTGCAGCGCTATGGCGAGAAGGAGGTGCGCAGCTGGTACTTCGAAGTCTGGAACGAACCCAATCTCGATGGCTTCTGGGAGAAGGCCGACAGGCAAGCCTACTTCGACCTCTACACCCGCACGGCCAAGACCATGAAGGGCATCGACGCGCAATTGCGCGTGGGTGGACCGGCCACCGCCGGCGCCTGGTGGGTGCCCGAGTTCCTCGCGCATGCGAAGGCGACCGGCACGCCGGTGGACTTCGTCACGACGCACACCTACGGCGTGGATGAAGGCTACCTGGACGAGTTCGGCAAGGAGGACCGCGTGCTGTCCAAGTCGCCCGACGCCATCGTGGGCGACGTGCGGCGCGTGCGCAAGGAGATCGAGGCCTCGCACCTGCCGGGCCTGCCGCTGTTCTTCACCGAATGGAGCAGCAGCTACAACCCACGCGACCTCGTGCACGACAGCTACATGAGCGCGCCCTATGTGCTCACCAAGCTCAAGCAGACGCAAGGCCTGGCCCAGCACATGAGCTATTGGGTCTACAGCGACTTGTTCGAGGAACCCGGCCCGCCGGACGCGCCCTTCCACGGCGGCTTCGGCATGATGACGCGCGAAGGCGTGAGGAAGCCCGTGTGGTTCGCCTACAAATACCTCGCCGCCCTGGCCCGGCTGGATGGCAAGGAGATCCCCAGCAGCGACGAATTCAGCTGGGCCGCGACGAATGGCGAGCAGGTCCAGGCCCTGGTGTGGAACTGGCGACTCCCGGACCAGAAGGCCAGCAACCGCAGCTTCTTCAGCAAGCCGCAGCCGGCCAGGGACGCGGGCACCACCACCATCGAGTTGCGCCATTTGCCGCCCGGCCGCTACACGCTCACACAGCGCCGCACCGGCTACGAGATCAACGACGCCCACACCGCCTATCTGAAGATGGGCTCGCCCAAGAACCTGGATGCCAAGCAGCTCGCCACGCTGCAAGGCCTGACGACGGACAAGCCCGAGCTGCAACGCGAGCTGGTGGTCGGCGCAGCCGGCACAGTCACGCTGAACGTGAAGCTGCGCAGCCATGACGTCGTGCTGTTGAGCCTGAAAAAGGTGGGCGCTTGACAGCGCCCCACGTTGCCGCCGCGCGTCAGTGCTTCGCCAGGCTGGTGGCCTCCGTCTGCCTGGCAATCGTTGCAGCCACCGTCAATGCGCAGGGCGAGCCGGCCGCGGGCACGAAGGAAGCCCGCGCCAACCTCAACCGGGCCGTGGTGCTGGCGTCTGACGACGTGCCGGCGTTCGCCGCACCGCCGAAGGGTTTCGCAGACGAGAGCCCGGACATCCGCCATGGCCAGACGCAGGAATTCAGCTACGAGTCGGCCGTCACGCAGACCCGGCGCAAGGCGGTGGTCTACCTGCCGGCCGGCTATGCCTCGGATCGTCGCTATCCCGTCCTCTACCTGTTGCACGGCATCGGCGGCAACCAGCACGAGTGGAGCGGCTACGTTCGCGCCACCGTCGTCCTCGACAAGCTGATCGCATCGGGCGCGGCCGAGCCCATGATCGTCGTCATGCCCAACGGCCGGGCCCGCGCCGATGACGGTCCGCCGCCGCCGGACCAGACGTTCACGCCCGGGCACATCGCCGCCTTCTCAAGCTTCGAGGCCGATCTGCTGCGCTCGCTGATCCCTGCAGTCGATGGCAGGTATTCAACGCTCGCTGATGCACCACACCGCGCCATTGCGGGCCTTTCCATGGGCGGCGGCCAGGCCTTGAACATCGGACTGATCCACCTCGACACCTTTGGCTGGGTCGGTGGCTTCTCGTCCGCACCGAACACGAAACCCGCCGCCGAACTGCTGCCCGACGCGGACAGCGCGCGCCGCCAGCTGAAGCTGCTGTACCTGTCCTGCGGTCGCCAGGACGGGCTGATCAGCGTCTCGCAGGCGCTGCACCGCGCACTGCGTGACGGCGGCATCCCGCACATCTGGCACGTCGATGCCCATGCGCACGACCGCGAGAGCTGGGCAGAAAACCTCCATCACTTCGCGCAGCGAATCTTTCGCTGAGCAGACCGTCGCACCCAAACACAACACGGAGACAACATGCGCCGCATCACCTTTCTCGGACTGAGCGTCTTGCTGACGCTCGCACCCTGTGCCGCCGCGCTGGCACAAGGCAAGGGCACCATCGGCATCGCGATGCCCACCAAGAGCTCCCAGCGCTGGATCGCCGACGGCGACAACATGGTCAAGAGCCTCAAGGCGCTGGGCTACCAGGTCGACCTGCAGTACGCCGATGACGAGATCCCGAACCAGCTCGCGCAGCTGGAGAACATGGTCACCAAGGGTTCCAAGGCCCTGGTGATCGCGTCCATCGACGGCACCACGCTGTCCGGCGTGTTGCAGAAGGCCGCCGAGAAGGGCATCAAGGTCGTCGCCTACGACCGGCTGATCCGCGGCTCGAAGAACGTCGACTACTACGCCACGTTCGACAACTTCCAGGTCGGCGTGCTGCAGGCCGAGTCCATCGTCAACCGGCTCGGGCTGAAGCAGGGCAAGGGGCCCTTCAACCTGGAGGTGTTCGCCGGCTCGCCCGATGACAACAATTCGGGCTTCTTCTACGACGGCGCCATGAGCGTGCTGAAGCCCTATCTGGATGGCGGCAAGCTCGTCGTGCGCAGCAAGCAGCTGGGCGCCATGAAGGTGGGCATCCTGCGCTGGGACACCGCCACCGCCCAGGCGCGCATGGACAACCTGATGTCGGCCTTCTACGGCAAGGACAAGCTGCACGCGGTCCTGTCGCCTGCAGACATCCTGTCGATCGGCATCATCTCTTCGCTGAAGGGCGTGGGCTACGGGACGCCGAGCCAGCCGATGCCGGTCATCACGGGACAGGACGCCGACCTGCCGTCGGTCAAGGCCATCCTGCGCGGCGACCAGGCCTCCACCGTCTTCAAGGACACCCGCCAGTTGGCCAAGGTCACGGCCGACCTCGTCGATGCGGTGCTCAGCGGTCGCACACCGCAGGTGAACGACACCAAGACCTACAACAACGGCGTCAAGGTGGTGCCCTCGTATCTGCTCAAGCCCGTGGCGGTCGACGCGACGAATTGGAAGCCGGTGCTCGTCGACAGCGGCTACTACAAGGAAGGGCAGCTGAAGTGAAACTGCCCCTCGCCCAACCTCGCGTCGCTGAACGCGAGCGAGTCTGGTCGGTCCCCCGCGGGGACGGCGATGCTTGCGGCGTCGAACCGCAAGCACATCGCCAGTGCGGGCCGGCTTGGGAGCGGCCCGGCGCTCGGCCCGCCCAGCCCTCAAGGGGCAGCTGACGTGGCAACCTTAGACAATCAGCCCGCCCCGCTGCTGGAGATGCGCGGGATCGGCAAGAAGTTCCATGGCCTGGTCGCCCTCCGGCACGTCGACCTGGTTGTCCAGCATGGGCAGATCCACGCGGTGGTCGGCGAGAACGGCGCCGGCAAGTCCACGTTGATGAAGATCCTCTCGGGGGTCTATCCGCACCCGGACTACGAAGGCGAGATCCGGTTCGCCGGGGAGCCGCAGCACTTCTCCGGCATACGGCAGAGCGAGGCGCTCGGCATCGTCATCATCCACCAGGAGCTGGCGTTGATTCCGCAACTCTCCATCGCCGAGAACCTCTTCCTCGGGCACGAACGCGCCCGGCGCGGCGTGATCGATTGGGCTCGCACCCACGACCAGGCCGTCGAGCTGCTGCATCGGGTCGGCCTTCAAGAGTCTCCGAATACGCTGGTGAAGGACATCGGCGTCGGCAAGCAGCAGCTCGTGGAGATTGCCAAGGCGCTCGCCAAGGACGTGAAGCTGCTGATCCTCGACGAGCCCACGGCCAGCCTCAACGAGGACGACAGCGCCGCCCTGCTCGACCTGCTGAAACGGCTGCGCGGCAACGGCGTCAGTTGCGTGCTGATCTCCCACAAGCTCAACGAGATCGCGGAAGTGGCCGATGCCATCACCGTGCTGCGCGACGGCTCGACCACCGCCACGATGGACTGCAGCGAAGCACCGCCGGAGGAAGCCGCCATCGTTCGCGCCATGGTCGGGCGGGACATGCAGGATCGCTATCCCAAGCGGCAGCCCAATCCTGGCGAGATCCTGTTCGAGTTGCGCGACTGGTGGGTCGAGCACCCGCTTCACGTCGGCCGCGAAGCCATCAAGGGCGTCAACCTGAACGTGCGCCGCGGCGAGATCGTCGGCATCGCCGGCCTGATGGGCGCCGGGCGGACGGAGCTGGCGATGAGCGTGTTCGGCCGCTCCTGGGGGCGGCGCATCCGCGGCTCCGCCTGGATGGGCGGTCAGCAGGTCGACGTCTCGACCGTCCGGCGGGCCATCAAGTCCGGCCTGGCCTATGTCACCGAGGACCGCAAGGCCCTGGGGCTGGTGCTGCGGGAGAGCATTGCCCGCAACACCAGCCTGTGCCGGCTCGAAGGCATCTCCCGCTTTGGCGTCATCGACGAGGCCCGGGACAATGCGGTGGCGAATGACTTCCGGCAGCGCCTGGCCACCCGCTGCGCGAGCGTCCAGCAGCCCGTCGGCGACCTTTCGGGCGGGAACCAGCAGAAGGTCGTCCTGGCCAAGTGGCTGTTCACCGACCCTCAACTGCTCATCCTGGATGAGCCCACCCGCGGCATCGACGTCGGCGCCAAGTTCGAGATCTACAGCCTGATCGCCAGCCTGGCCGCCCAGGGGCGCTCGATCCTGATGATTTCGTCCGAGCTGCCCGAACTGCTGGGCATGTGCGACCGCCTCTACCTGATGAACGAGGGTGAGCTGGTGGCCGAGATGCCGGCCGCCGGCGCCACCCAGGAAACCGTCATGCACGCCCTCGTGGGCACCCATTGAAAACCATCGCCATGCCTTCTTCGTCCCTGCGCAACTTCCTCGCATCGCATCTGCGCGACTACGGCATGCTGCTGTCGCTGGTCTGCATCATGGGGTTCTTCCAGGTGCTCACCGACGGCACCCTGCTGCAGCCGCTGAACCTGACCAACCTGTTCCTGCAGAACAGCTACATCGTGGTCATGGCCCTCGGCATGCTGCTCGTCATCGTCGCCGGCCACATCGACCTGTCGGTGGGTTCCATCTGTGGCTTCATCGGCGCCCTGGCGGCCATCCTGATGGTCGAGCGGGGTTGGCCGGTGCTGCCATCCGCCGCCGTTTGCCTGGTCGCCGGCGCGCTCATCGGCGCTCTGCAAGGCTGGTTCGTCGCCTATTTGAAGATCCCCTCGTTCATCGTCACCCTGGCCGGCATGCTGGTGTTCAAGGGCCTGGCGCTGGCACTGCTGGGCGGCCAGTCCGTAGGCCCCTTCCCGGACACCTTCCAGCTCCTCAGCAGCGGCTTCCTGCCCGACTGGCCAGGGGGCGAGGAGCACCACCTCAGCGCGCTCGTCATCGGCTTCGGCCTGGTGGCCTGGCTGGCCTGGCGGGAGCTGGCCGCGCGCGGCAAGTCCGAAGCGCGCGGCGCGGCACCGGAGCCGGCGGCGCTGTTCAGCCTGCGGCTGCTGGCCCAGTCGTTCGCCCTGGCTGCGCTGGTGTGGCTGCTGGCTTCGTACAAGGGCCTGCCCAACGTGTTGCTGCTGATGGGTGCCCTGATCGGCGCCTACGTCTTCCTGACCCAGCGCACGACGCTCGGCCGGCGCGTCTACGCCCTCGGCGGCAACGAACGCGCCGCGCGGCTGTCCGGCGTGCCGACGGAGAAGCTGACGCTGCTGTGCTTCGCCAACATGGGCGTCATGGCGGCGCTCGCCGGCCTGGTCTTCGCGGCCCGCCTCAACACGGCCACGCCCAAGGCGGGCCTGGGCTTCGAACTCGACGTGATTGCCGCCTGCTTCATCGGCGGGGCCTCGGCGTCGGGCGGCGTCGGCAAGGTGCTCGGCGCGGTCATCGGCGCCTTCATCATGGGCGTGATGAACAACGGCATGTCCATCCTCGGCGTGGGCATCGAATGGCAACAGGTCATCAAGGGCGTCGTGCTGCTGGCCGCCGTGGTCTTCGACGTCTACAACCGCCGCAAGGGCGGCTGACGCCGGCCAGCCCGGTGATGCCATGACGCAGCAAGCCGCTCTCCACGTCGACGCGCCGAAGCGGCGATGGCAGCGGTGGACGCTGATCCTGGCACTGCTGGCAGCGCACCCGGCCGCGCAGGCCGCCGAGCCGCAGTCGCTGCGCATCGTCGCGCCGACCAGCCAATCCATGCCCATGCTCAGGATGGCAGAGGACAAGCCTGTCGACGGCGTGCTCAAGGAACTCGGCGAACTGCTGGCGCAGCGCCTGGGCCTCAAGCCGGTGTTCGTGCCGCTGCCCAGCAAGCGCGCAGGCCCCGCCGTGGCGTCAGGGGCCGCCGATCTCCTGTGCTACGTCAAACCCGAGTGGCTCGAGGGCACGCTGCTCTGGACGCGTCTTTTCCTGTCGGGCACGGGGATCATCGCGGCGGGCGCGAACGCCCCCGCCGTGGCGCAGCTCCAGACGCTGGCGGACGAGCCGCTGGGTACGGTCCTGGGCTACCACTATCCCGCCCTCGTCTCGGCATTCCGGCAGCAGATCCGGCGGGAAGACGTTGCCGATGCCGAGACCAACCTGCGCCGGCTGGCTTTCGGCCGTGTGCGCTACGCGGTCACGGATCGCGCCGCGCTGGCCTACTACGTCAGGCTCAACCCGGAGGCCGGACTGCGTGAGATCCTCGAAGTCGAGCACTACCAGTTGGGCTGCGCGCTGACACCCGGCAAGCCGGCGCTGCTGCAGCCGCTGAACAAGGCCATCGACCGGATGATGGTGGACGGCTCGCTGGCGTCAGTGCTGAACCGATACCGCTGAAAATCGGGCGTTCAGGCATCCATGCTGGACGCGGGTTTTTTCGCCGGAACGAAGTTTTGGTAAGACCAAACAGCACCAAAGAGACGATCCTTCCCCAGCGTCACGACCACGGGTAAGCACTGGTCTGACCAAATAACAAACTTATGGCAAAGTGGCAAGACCGCAAACTTTGCCATTCCAACGCGCCCTCCCGCCGCGATGCCCGCGCTCTCCGCTTCCTCGCCGCCCTCGCCCCTGCTCAGCATGCAGGGCGTCTGCAAACGCTTCGACAACGTCACCGCCCTGTCGGGCGTGGCGCTGGACGTGCGCGGCGGTGAAGTGCATGCGATCTGCGGCGAGAACGGCGCCGGCAAGTCGACGCTGATGAAGATCCTCAGCGGCGTCTACACCCCCGACGAAGGCGAGATCCACATCGATGGCGAGCCTGTGCGCATTCAGGGGCTGCACCATGCGCAGGCCCTGGGCATCGTCATGATTCACCAGGAGCTCAACCTGGTGCCCCACCTGACGGTGGCCGAAAACATCTGGCTCGGCCGCGAGCCGCGCCGCGGCTGGTTCGTCGATAGCGCCCGGCAGCGCGAAGGGGCTCGCACCTGCCTGCAGCGCCTGGGCGTGGATATCGATCCCGACGCCGAGGTTTCGACCCTGTCCATCGCCCAGCAGCAGATGGTCGAAATCGCCAAGGCCCTGTCGATGCAGGCGCGGCTGCTCATCATGGACGAGCCCACCTCCTCGCTGGGCGAGGCCGACGCGACGCGCTTGCTCAACGTCGTGCAAGACCTCAAGCGCGAAGGCGTGGGCATCGTCTACATCTCGCACCGGCTCGACGAGCTGGATGTGATCGTCGACCGGGTCACCGTGCTGCGCGACGGCCACTACATCGCGACGCGCCTCTGGGCCGAGACCTCCATCGACGAGATCGTCAGCTTGATGGTGGGCCGCGAGTTGAACCAGCAATTCCCGCCGGCGACGCGGCAGCCTTCCTCCGAAGTGCTGCTGTGTGTGCGCGGCCTGCGGCGCGAGGGCGTCTTCGGGCCACTGAACTTCGATTTGCGGCGCGGCGAGATCCTCGGCTTCGCCGGCCTGGTGGGCGCCGGCCGCACCGAGGTTGCGCGCGCGCTGTTCGGCGCCGATGCGGTCGACGGTGGCGAGGTTGAACTGGCCGGCGAGCGGCTGGACATCCGCTCGCCGCGCGATGCCATCGCCGCAGGCATCGCCTATGTCTCGGAAGACCGCAAGGCCCACGGGCTGGCGGTGAAGATGAGCGTGGCCCACAACATCACGCTGGCCAACCTGGGCGCGCTGGCCAGTGGCCTGGGCTTCATCGACGCGGCCGGCGAACGCAGCACCGCCGAGCGCTACATCGCCGAGCTGGCCATCCGCACACCGTCGCCGGACCAGATCGCCCGGCTGCTGTCGGGCGGCAACCAGCAGAAGGTGGTCATCGCCAAATGGCTGTTCCGCCAGGCCCGGGTCATCCTCTTCGACGAACCGACGCGCGGCATCGACGTGGGCGCCAAGTACGCCATCTACGCGCTGATGGACCGGTTGGCGGCCGAGGGCGTCGGCGTCGTGCTGATCAGCTCGGAGCTGCCCGAAGTCCTCGGCATGAGCGACCGCGTCGCCGTGTTCCGCCAGGGCCAGCTCGCGAGCATGCTGGAGACCCGCCAGTGCAGCCAGCACGACGTCATTCACCATGCCTCGGTCGGCTCCTCCGAGCCGGCCATGCGCAGTGCGGCCCTCCTTGAACCGACTACATGAACGACCGCCGAAAAGACCTGATCCAGAAATTCGCCGCGCTGGCGGGCCTCCTCATCCTGATGCTCGTCTTCTCGCTGACGAGCGACGCCTTCTTCTCGGTCGGCAACGCGATGACGGTGTCGCTGCAGGTGACCACCATCGTCTACCTGGGCATCGGCGCGACGCTGGTGATCCTGACCGGTGGCATCGACCTGTCCGTCGGCTCGGTGCTGGCCCTGTCGGGCGTGGTGGCGGGCATGCTGGTCAAGAGCGGCATGCCGGTGGCGCCCGCCATGGTCCTGGGCGTCGTCGTCGGCGCGCTGTGCGGTGCCATCAACGGCCTGTGCGTGACGCGGCTGCGGCTGCCACCCTTCATCGCCACGCTGGGCATGATGCTGGTGGCGCGCGGTGTCGCGCTGCAGCTCACTGACGCGCGAGCCATCTCGGGCCTGGGCGAGGCCTTCGGCGCGCTCGGCAACGGCGCGCTGTGGCGCATCGAGAAGATCGACGAACAGGGCTTCCCCGACGTCGTCTTTCCCGGCATCCCCTATCCCGTGCTGCTGATGATCGCGCTGGCCATCGCCGCCGGCATCCTGCTCCGGCGCACCACGCTCGGGCGGCATTTGCACGCGGTGGGTTCCAACAGCGAGGCGGCGCGGCTGTCGGGTGTGAATGTCGGGCGCGTCGCGATGTTCGCCTACGTGGCTTCGGGCGCGCTGGCAGGCCTGTGCGGCTGCGTGCTGATGTCCCGCCTCGTCACCGCGCAACCCAACGAGGGCGTCATGTACGAGCTTGACGCCATCGCGGCGGCCGTCATCGGCGGCACTTCGCTGCTCGGCGGCGTCGGCACGATCTCCGGCACGCTCATCGGCGCGTTCGTCATCGGCATCCTGCGCAACGGGCTGAACATGAACGGCGTCTCGTCCTTCACGCAGCAAATCATCATCGGCCTGGTCATCCTCGTCACCGTCTGGATCGACCAACTCCGCAACCGGCGTTGAAGACCGGTTCCATCCCCAGGAAACATTCCATGCCCCGCCATTTGATCCACGCGCTCATGAGCGCCTGCCTGGCCCTGCTCGGTGCCGCAGCCCAGGCCGGCGAGATCGCCGTCATCGTCAAGACGACCAACTCGACCTACTGGCAAAACGTCAACAAGGGATCCGAGACCGCCATCAAGGAAATTCCAGGCCACACGCTGACCTTCTCCGGGCCGGCCAGCGAATCGGCAATAGCCGACCAGGTCAACCTCGTCGAGAACGCGATCAACCGGCGTGTCGCCGGCATCGTGCTGGCCCCCTCGGACCCCGACGCGCTGGTACCGGTCATCAAGAAGGCCTGGGAAGCGCGCATCCCGGTCGTGCTGATCGACTCCCATGTGTCCGAGGCCGGCAAACCCTACTACCAATCCTTCCTGACAACGGACAACCGCGCCGCTGGCGAACTCTGTGCCAAGCAGCTGATCGACAAGATCGGCACCACCGGCAAGGTGGCCGTCATGTCTTTCGTGGCGGGCGCAGGCTCCGAGGTCGGCCGCGTGGGCGCCTTCACGAGCTATCTGAAGGCGAACTCCAAGCTCGAGATCGTCGGGCCCTTCTATTCCCAGTCGCAGATGGCGACCGCCATGAACCAGACCACCGACGTGCTGGCTGCCCATCGCGACCTCAAGGCCATCTTCGGCGCCAACGAGCCCACTGCCGTCGGCATGGGCCGCGCCCTGGTGCAGAGCGGCCGCGCGGGCAAGCTGGTCGCGATCGGTTTCGACGGCAACCAGGACCTGCAGAAATTCGTCCAGGACGGCACGCTCGCGGGCATCGCGGTGCAGAGCTCCTTCCAGATGGGCTACCTCGGCGTGAAGACCGTGTCCGACGTGCTGCAGAAGAAGCCCGTGTCCAAGTTCCGCGACACCGGTGTCGTGTGGGTCAGCAAGGCCAACCTGCAGTCGCCCGAGGCCAAGGCCGTCCTGTACTGAAGTGAACCTGCGACGACTTTCACTGCAACACATGAACCGCCTTCCCAGTCGCTCCCTTCCTGGCGCCGGTCTGCCGCTGACCACGCTGGGCCTGGGCGCCGCCGCGCTGGCCGGCCTGTACGAAGCCGTGGACACCGCCACGGCCACCGCGACGCTGCAGGCCGCCTGGAGCGCCGGCATCCGCTATTTCGACACAGCCCCGTTCTATGGCTACACGCGCAGCGAGCGCCGCGTGGGCGAGTTCCTGTCACGCCACCCGCGCGACAGCTTTGTGCTGTCCACCAAGGTCGGGCGCGTCATGCATGCCGACCCGACGGTGGCGGCCGGCAGTGACGACTGGGCCGACCCGCTGCCCTACCGCCCGGTGTACGACTACAGCTACGGCGGCGTGCTGCGCTCCTTCGAGGACAGCCTGCAGCGCCTGGGGCTGGCACGCATCGACATGCTGTTGGTGCACGACATCGGCCGCCTGACCCACGGCGACGGGCACGACGTTCATTGGCACGCGTTGACCACGGGCGGCGGCTTTCGCGCCCTGGAGGAGCTGCGCAGCCAGGGCGTCGTGAAGGCCATCGGCCTGGGTGTGAATGAATGGGAAGTGGCGCAGCAGGCACTGGCCACCGCAGCGCTGGACTGCGTGCTGCTGGCCGGCCGCTACACCCTGCTTGAGCAGGGCAGCCTCGGTTTCCTGGACCATTGCGCGGCGACCGGCGTCGGCGTGGTTATCGGCGGTCCCTTCAACTCGGGCCTGCTGGCCGGACAGGCCAAGTACAACTACGGCAGCGTGCCACCGGAGGTGATGCGCCGGGCCCGGGCCCTGGACGCCACCTGCGCGGAGTTCGGGGTGCCGCTGCAGGCGGCGGCCCTGCAGTTCCCGCTCGCGCATCCGGCCGTCACCAGCGTGCTCGCGGGCATGCGCTCGCCCGAGCAGGTGGCGGCCAACGCCGCCTGGATGGCTCGCGCCATCCCGCGCGAGCTCTGGCACCGACTGCGTGGCCGCGGCCTCATCGCCGGCAACGCGCCCCTGCCCGACAGCGGCCCGCAGGACGACTGATGAGGGTCGACGCACATCAACACTTCTGGCGCCTGGTCGACCGCGAGGGCCAGTGGCCGCCGGCTTCGCTGCAGGCCATCCACCGTGACTTCGGCCCCGACGACCTGGCACCCCAATTGCAGGCAGCCGGCGTCGATGCCACCGTGCTCGTGCAATCGCTGCCCAGCGTGGCTGACACGCATTGGATGTTGTCGGTGGCCGAGCGCACGCCGTGGGTGAAGGGTGTCGTCGGCTGGGTCGACTTCAAGGCGGCGGATGCGGCCGCGCAGATTGACGCGCTGGCCCGCCACCCACTGCTCAAGGGCCTGCGCCCCATGCTGCAGGACTTGCCGGACGACGACTGGATCGCCGACCCCGCCTGTGACCCGGCCGCCGAGGCCATGCAGCGCCACGGCCTGGTGTTCGACGCGCTCGTGCTGCCGCGCCAATTGCCCGGGCTGCGCCGCTTCGCCGAGCGCCATCGAGGCTTGAGCATCGTCATCGACCATGCCGCCAAGCCGTTCATCGCACGCGGCGAGATCGAGCCCTGGCAAACCCACATGGCCCCGCTGGCCGCCCTCCCCCAGGTCCATTGCAAGCTCTCGGGCCTGCTGACAGAGGCCGGTGAGCGCCGCGACGCCGCAGCGCTTCACCCCTACACCCAGGCACTGTGGACGCTGTTCGGCCCCCAGCGCCTGCTGTGGGGCAGCGACTGGCCGGTGCTGCGCCTGGCCGCCGACTACGCCGACTGGTGGCAGCTCGCCCACCAGCTGGCTCGCCAGTTTCAACCCATTCCCCAGCCTGACGACCTACGTGCGCTCTTCGGGGGTAATGCCAATCGCATCTACCGCCTTGCCTTGACTGACTAGCACCATGCTGACTGTTTCCTGCGAATCCCCCGGCATCCTCGTCGCCCACGACCGCCCGCGCCCGGAGCGCGGCCCCGCCGAGGTGCTGTTGCGCGTCAAACGTGTGGGCGTGTGCGGCACCGACCTGCACATCTTCACGGGCCACCAGCCCTATCTGAACTACCCCCGCGTCATGGGGCACGAGCTGTCCGGCATCGTGGAGGAAGCCGACGCGGACAGCGGCCTGAAGCCAGGCGACGCGGCCTACGTGATGCCCTATCTGTCCTGTGGCCACTGCATCGCCTGCCGCCAGGGCAAGACCAACTGCTGCGTGCGCATCCAGGTGCTGGGCGTGCATCGCGACGGCGCCTTCGCCGAATATGTCAGCGTGCCGCAGCGCTTCGTTGGCAAGGCAGGCGACATCACGCTGGACCAGGCCGCCATGCTGGAATTCCTCGCCATCGGTGCGCATGCCGTGCGGCGCGGCGAAGTCGCCGCCGGCCAGCGCGTGCTGGTGGTGGGTGCAGGCCCGATCGGCATTGGCGCAATGATCTTTGCCGGTCTGCGCGGCGCGGTCGTCACGGCCCTGGATGGCCGCCAAGACCGGCTCGATTTCGCGCTGAAGCATGTCGGCGTGGCTGCGGCCGTGCCGCTCGGCGAGGGCGACGAGGCGCAGCTGTCGGCACTCACCGATGGCGAGTTCTACGACGTGGTGTTCGATGCCACCGGCAACCCCGGGGCCATGGAACGGGGCTTTCGCTTCATCGCCCACGGCGGGCGCTACGTGCTGGTATCCATCGTGCAGGGTGACATCCGCTTCTCCGACCCCGAATTCCACAAGCGCGAGGCCACGCTGCTCAGCAGCCGAAACGCCACGACGGAAGACTTCGAGACGGTCATGAAGGCGATGCGGGAGGGCCTGGTGCCCGACGCGGCGCTCGCCACTCACCGCATGACGCTGGCTGAAGTACCTGTCGGCTTCCCGCGCCTGCTTGACCCAGCGGAAGGCGTCATCAAGGCCATCGTCGAATGCTGAATCCGGCAACGAGGGAAGGCCAGCCGATCCTGCAGTTCGGCACCAGCCGTTTCCTGCAGGCGCATGTTGACCTGTTCGTCAGCGAAGCGGCCGAGCGCGGCGAGGCACTGGGCGGCATCACGGTCGTGCAGAGCACCGGCAACCCGGCCAGCACGATGCGCACGCAGGCGCTGGCGCGCACCGAAGGTTTCGACATCATCGTGCGCGGACTGTCTGGCGGGCAGGCCGTGGAGACCCGCAAGACCTGCAGGTCCGTGCGTGAAGCCTTCCATGCCGCCGACGACTGGACGGCCGTGCGCGCACGAGCCCGCGGGCCGGTGCAGGTGATCGTCTCCAACACCGGCGACGGTGGCTGGGCACTGGCGCCGGAAGACGCCGCGGGCCTGCTGGCCGACGGCGCCATGGCGCCCGCCTCTTTCCCCGCCAAGCTGCTTGTGCTGCTTCACGACCGCTGGCAGGCTCGGCCGGGCGCCGAGTTGACGCTGCTGCCCTGCGAACTGGTGTCGCGCAACGGCGATGCCCTGCGCGAGCTGGTCGTGGCGCTGGCGCGGGCATGGCAATGCGCGCCCGCCTTCGTCGACTGGGTGCAGACACAGCCGGTCTGGGGCAATTCGCTGGTGGACCGCATCGTCTCGGAAGCCCTGGAGCCCGTGGGCGCCGTGGCCGAGCCGTATGCACTGTGGGCCGTCGAGGCCCAGCCGCGGTTGCAGCTGCCCTGCCGCCATCCCGACATCATCCTTACCGATGACCTCGCCCGCTACGAGCGGCTCAAGTTGTTCCTGCTCAACCTCGGCCACACCCTGCTTGCCGAGTGGTGGCTGACGGCCCGCCTCGCCGCCGACATGACCGTGCGTCAAGCCATGCATGAACCCACCCTGCGCAACCCGCTCGAGCAGGCATGGGAGCAGGAGGTGCTGCCGGTGTTCGAAGCGCTCGGACAAGGCGAAGAGGCGCGCGACTACCTCGCCGTGCTGCGCGACCGGTTGCTCAACCCCTTCCTGGCCCACCGCCTGGCCGACATCGCCCAGAACCACGTCCTCAAGAAGGCACGGCGCCTGCAACCGGTCGTCGACCTCGCACGCGAGCACGTGCCCGGGCTGCCTCAGCCGCGCCTGCGGGCCGCGCTCGCCGCCCACTGAACAAGGAACACGCAATGCAACGCATGGGCATGGTCATCGGCATCGAGCCGGGCCGCATCGCCGAGTACAAGCGCCTGCACGCCGCCGTCTGGCCCGCCGTGCTGGCCCGCCTGGCCCTCGCCAACATTCGCAACTACAGCATCTTCCTGCGCGAGCCGGAGAACCTGCTGTTCGGCTACTGGGAGTACCACGGCAGCGACTACGAGGCCGACATGGCGGCCATCGCCGCCGACGTCGAAACCCGCCGCTGGTGGACCTTCTGCAGCCCCTGCCAACTTCCGTTGGAAAGCCGCGCCGCCGGCGAGCATTGGGCGGCCATGGAATGCGTCTTCCATGTCGACTGAATTGCTGCCAGCAGACGCGCTGATCGTGCTGCATGCCCGCGACAACGTCGCGGTGGCACGCGTTCCCCTGTCCCCGGGAACCGACGTCGCTCGCCCCGATGGGATAGCGCTGAACGTCACGGACCCGATCGACGCCGGCCACAAGGTGGCCTTGCGGGCCATCCAGGCCGGCGAGCCGGTGCTGAAGTACGGCCAGCCCATCGGCGTGGCCAGCGCCCCGATCGCGGCCGGCGAGCACGTCCACGCCCACAACCTCGGCATGGCCGCAGCGCTGCCGTCATCGCCAGCTGAAGGCCGCGCGGCTCCGGCCCTCGGCCTGCACGAGGCCGCCAGCTTTGAAGGTTATGTGCGGGCCGACGGCCGCGTCGGCACCCGCAACTACATCGGCGTGATATCCAGCGTCAATTGTTCGGCCAGCGTCTGCAAGGGGATCGCCCGCGCCTTCGAAGGCGGCTCGGCGCTGCCCGGTGTCGACGGCGTCGTCGCCATCACGCATGGCAGCGGCTGCGGCATGAGCGCGGGTGAAGGCCTGGAGCTGCTGCGGCGCACCTTGCGCGGCTATGCCATCCACCCGAACTTCGCCGCGGTGGTGGTGGTCGGACTCGGCTGCGAAGTCAATCAGGTCGGCGCGCTGCTCGATGGCATCGGCGACGCGGCGCGCGTGCGCAGCCTGACCATCCAGCAGCAAGGCGGCACCCGGGAGGCGATCGAGCGCGGCCAGGCGCTGGTGCGCGAACTGGCTGCCGAAGCCGGCCTGGCGCGCCGCCAGACCGTGGCTGCCTCCCGGCTGGTCGTGGGGCTGCAATGTGGCGGCTCCGACGGCTATTCAGGCATCAGCGCCAATCCGGCGCTCGGTGCGGCGGTCGATCTGCTGGTGCGCCACGGCGGTACGGCCATCCTGTCGGAGACGCCTGAGATCTACGGCGCCGAACATCTGCTGACCGCCCGTGCCGCATCACCCGACGTGGCGCAGCGACTGCTGGACCGCCTGCGCTGGTGGGAGGACTACGCAGCCCGCAACGGCGCCGAGCTGGACAACAACCCCTCGCCCGGCAACAAGGCCGGCGGCATCACCACCATCCTCGAGAAATCGCTGGGGGCGGTTGCCAAGGGCGGCAGCAGCACGCTGATGGACGTGATCGGCTATGCGCAGCCCGTGCAGACCGCCGGCCTCGTCTTCATGGACACGCCGGGCTATGACCCCGTGTCGGCCACGGGCCAGGTGGCCGGTGGCGCCAACCTGATCTGCTTCACGACCGGCCGGGGGTCGACCTATGGCTGCAAGCCCACGCCGTCGCTGAAGCTGGCGACGAACACGCCGCTGTTCGAACGCATGCGCATGGACATGGACTTCAACGCCGGCGGCATCGTGGACGGCACCCAGAGCGTCGCCGAAGCCGGCGAGGCGCTCTTTCGCCTGATGCTGGACACCGCCTCGGGCCGCGCGACGCTCAGCGAAACACACGACCTGGGCGACAACGAGTTCGTGCCCTGGCAGCTCGGCGCCGTGATGTGATGCGCGACCATGCAGGCCGACTCTTCGGCGAAGATCGATAGCGCCCCCGCCGATGGGCAGAAGCCCCCAACTGCCTTGCAGCAGCGAGGCTTCAGACGGCCCCGTTGCTCTCGCCGACCCAGCGGCCCAGCGAGGCCTGCAAATGGTTGCACATGGCGGCGGCCGCGGCCTGAGGATTGCGAGCCTCCAGCGCACGGTAGATCGCCTCGTGCTCGGAAAGAGCGGCCTGCCAGGTGTGAGTGCTCTCGGTCCGCCCGCTCATGCGTGACGCGATGGGGGTGTGCCGGCCATCGAAGAGCGTTCCCACCATGCCGACCAATACCGAGTTGCCGGCCATCTCGGCAATGCTCTGATGAAAGCGGCGGTCCGACTCGACGGGCTTGCGGCCATTCGCATGGTCTTCCCGCATCGCGTTCAACGCGTCCTCGACCCGGTGCAGGGACGCCTTCGTGACCCGCGCCGCTGCGAGCGTGATGATGGCGCTCTCCACCACGACGCGCGCCTGCGCCAGCTCCGCTGGGCTTTCGCCGAGGGCCGACGTCGCCAGTTCACCATCCGGTGGCGGTGTGCAGACATACACACCCGAACCGCCACGGATCTCCACGCGGCCGTCGATCTCCAGCGCGATCAGCGCCTCGCGCAGCGATGGCCGCGAAACGCCGAGTTGGAGCGCCAGTTCACGCTCTGCCGGGAGGCGGGACCCCGTGGTGATTCCCTCCTCTTCGATCAGCGCACGGACCCTGTCGGCGACCAGCTGATATTGCCGACGCACTTCGCCGGCGCGGTGGGGGTTTGGCATTTGGATGTTGCTTCGCTGACAAAGTGGACAGACCAAATGTTATCGCAAACAGTTGATTTCGATCCGCAGGGCGTCAATGCCGGAGGACGACAGCTATTCGGGTATGCACCGGTAAGACCGATTTTCGGCTGTGGCAAAGTGGCAAGACCAAATTGGTTTGACCACTGCTGCCGATACCCAAGCGCGAACCGTACAGCTTTTGACAACGCTGTCGCCCCGCGCGCACTTCGGCAGCGGGTTGAGCCGTCAGGAAGGCAAGCCCATAGAGCGCTCGGTACAGGCGCGCCACAGGAGACGCAGGTGAACAACCACCGCCGCATTGCAGTTTCAGCAGTGGCCGCAGGGGCGGCCATCTTCGGCATGCGTACGGCCCTCTTTCCGCACGCGCGCCTCTCTGGCTGTAGCCACGGTCATTCCCGAAAACAGCCATGCTGAAGATTTCCCTTGCCAGCCAGCGCGTCGCCAGCGTCACCGCCTTCTGCCTGTTTGCCTCTTCCGCATCCCTCGCTACCGAACCGCCCCGCCTCGTCCAACGCGACGACGACTGGGGCCTGAACTTCGTCGCCAACCCACGCGTGCTGAAGGTCAAGATGGGGCGCTACAAGTGAGCAGCGTTCGCACGGCCATCCTTGGCGCGCTGCTGACCACGTCGGTCTTCGGCGCCCTGGCGCAGACGGCGCCGGACATCACCATCCTGCCGGCCCCGCCAAGCGCCTGGCGCACCGTCGTCGGCCATTGGGAGGCCCAGGCCGAGCTGAGTGGCGACAGCGTCGTCGTACCCGCTCCCACGGCCGAGTACGCCCGCGCCAGCACAGTGGGCGCCAGCACGCTCAGCAGCGCCGGCAAACGCGAGGCCGTGCTGCTGGACTGGAAGAATCTCTGGTCCGCCACGCTGCGGTTCGAGTCGCGCCAGCCGCTGGACCTGCGGCCCTACCTCGGCGGCACGCTGGAGTTCGACCTCGACGTCGGCGAGCTGGCTCAGGGCGGCGTGCGCGCCAAGGTGGCCTGCGGCGACGGCTGCGAGCGCAGCGTCAACCTCATCGCACCCGCACGCGCCGCCGCCGGCAAGGGCTGGCAGCACATCGCCCTGCCCATGAGCTGCTTCACGCGCGAGGGCGCCGACTTCTCCAAGATCAGGCTGCCGTTTGCGCTCGACAGCACCGGCAGCGGGCGCGTCAGCGTGGCCAACGTGCGCATCATGCAGGCAGCCAAGCCAGGCCTTGCCTGCCCCGACTACCGCACGGAGTCCGTCACGCCGGCGATGCTCGACGAGTCCTGGGCCGTCGACTGGTGGCTGCCGCGCCACAAGGAGAAGCTCGAAGAGAAGCGCAAGCTCGTCGAAGCCGGCACGGCGCCCCAGATCGTCTTCATCGGCGACTCCATCACCCAGGGCTGGGAGAAGGAGGGCCGCGAGGTCTGGCAGCGCCACTACGCCGGGCTCAACGGCCTGGCGCTGGGCTTTGGCGGCGATCGCACGGAGAACGTGCTGTGGCGGCTGCAGCATGGCGAGATCGACCGCATTGCGCCCAAGGTGGCCGTGCTGATGATCGGCACCAACAACACCGGCCACCGCGCCGAGAGCCCGGCCACCACGGCGGCCGGCATCAAGCGCCTGGTCGACGAGATCCGCCAGCGCCTGCCCGGCACCCAGGTGCTGCTGCTGGCCATCTTCCCGCGCGGCGAGAAGCCCGACGACTTCCTGCGCGGCATCAACGAGCGTGTCAACAAGCTCGTCGCCGGCTATGCCGACGGCCGCAACGTCCACTTCCTCGACATCAATGCCGCGCTGCTGACTGCCGACGGCACGCTGGGCAAGGACGTCATGCCCGACCTGTTGCACCCCAACGAGAAGGGCTACGGTCTCTGGCAGCGCGCGATGGCCCCGACGCTGCAGAAGCTCCTCAAGGAGGGTCCGTTGCGGCCCTGATCCCATGGACATCACCCCCACCACCCGCCGCGGCTTCGTCGCCACCTCCACCCTGGCGCCCGCCCTCACCTCCCTCCTGGCAGCCTTGCCGCAGTGGGTGCAGGCCGGCGCCGCCGGCGTGAGCGCCGATGCGTTGAGCCTCTGGTACGACCAGCCCGCCGGCCCATGGATCGAGGCGCTGCCGCTCGGCAACGGCCGCCTGGGCACGATGGTCTTCGGCCGCCCCGCGCAGGAGCGGCTGCAATTCAACATCGACACGCTCTACGGCGGCGGCCCCTACGTGCCGGACAACCCGAAGTTCCGTGAGGCGCTGCCCCAGGTGCGCAGCCTCATCGAGCAGGAACGCTGGAAGGAGGCCAACGAGCTCGTCTCCGAGGCGCTGATGGGCAAGCCGATCAAGCAGATGCCCTTCTGCGGCGCCGGCGACCTGCTGCTCGACTTCCCTGGCGTGAAAGCCGCTGCGCGCTATCGCCGCAGCCTGGACCTCGACAGCGCCACCACCCTGACCACTTTCATCGACGGCGGCGGCCGCCACCGGCGCGAGACCTTCTGCAGCGTGCCGGACCAGGTGACGGTGATCCGGCTGGAGATCGAGGGCGATGGCACGATCGACCTCGACCTCGGCTACCGCCACGCCGACTACCAGCCCTATGGCGGCTTCGGCGACACCAGGTACGACGCCGATGGCGTCGTCTTCGTCGGCGCGCCCTGGGACCACCGTGAATCGCTCAACGCCGAGAAGCGGCCAGGGTCGCTGGCGGTCCGCGCCGACGGCAGCGACGCCTTGCTGGTCGAGGGCCGCAATGTCCAGGCGTTCGGCATCCCCGGTCAGCTGCGCTTTGCGCTGCGCGTGCAGGCCGTGGGCGACGGCCACATCGAGGCCAGCGGCGACCGGCTGCGCGTTCGCGGCGCGCGCCGGTTGACGCTGGTCGTCTCCGGCGAGACCAGCTATGTGAACTGGCAGGACACCAGCGGCGACCCGGTGGCCGCCGTGCGCCAGCGCACCACCGCCGCCGCGCGCAAGCCCTTCGCCCGGCTGCGCGACGACCATCTCAAGGCCCACCGCGCGCTGTTCCGCCGCCTGCACATCGATCTCGGCGGCCACGAGGCGGGTGCCCGCACCACCGACGCCCGCATCAAGGGCGTGCCCCGGCAGCCAGACGCTGCGCTGGCGGCGATGTACGTGCAGTACGCGCGCTACCTGCTGCTGTCGTCCTCGCGGCCGGGCAGCCAGCCAGCCAATCTGCAAGGGGTGTGGAACGAGGTGCTGCACCCACCGTGGGAAGGCAAGTACACGATCAACATCAACACGGAGATGAACTACTGGCCCGCCGGGCCGGCGAACCTGGACGAGTGCGTCGAGCCGCTGCTGAAGATGGTGGAGGACCTCGCCGTCACCGGCGCGCGTACGGCGCGCAACAGCTATGGCGCGCGCGGCTGGGTCGCGCACCACAACACCGACCTGTGGCGTGCCACCGCGCCCATCGATGGCCCGTTGTGGGGCATGTGGCCCACGGGCGGCGCCTGGCTGTGCACGACGCTGTGGCAGCACTACCAGTACAACCCGAGCCCGGCCATGCTGCGCCGACTCGTGCCGCTGTTCAAGGGTGCCTCGCTGTTCTTCCTCGACACGCTGGTCGAAGACCGCAAGGGGCGCGGCCTCGTCACCTCCCCGTCGCAGTCGCCGGAGAACAACCACCACGCCGACATCGCACTGTGCGCCGGGCCGGCAATGGACCGCCAGATCCTGCGCGACCTGTTCGACGCGGCCATTGCGGCGCAGGCCCAGCTTGGCGAGGACGACCCGGCATTCACCGCTGCCGTGCGCAAGGCGCGAGCCCGCCTGCCGGCCGATCGCATCGGCGCGCAGGGCCAACTGCAGGAATGGCTGGAGGACTGGGATGCGTCGGCCACCGACCAGCAGCACCGCCATGTCTCGCACCTCTACGCCGTCTACCCCAGCGAGCAGATCAACGTGCGCGACACACCCGCACTGGCCCAGGCCGCCCGCAAGACGCTGAACACCCGAGGCGACGAAAGCACCGGCTGGGCCACCGCCTGGCGGCTGGCACTGTGGACGCGCCTGGGCGACGGCGAGCGGGCTTACAAGGTCCTGCAAGGCCTGCTGGGGCCGGCGCGCACCTACCCCAACATGTTCGACGCCCACCCGCCCTTCCAGATCGACGGCAACTTCGGCGGTGCCGCCGCCATCCTGGAAATGATCGTGCAGTCCTGGGGCGGCGAGGTGCATCTGCTGGCCGCCCTGCCCAAGGCCTGGCCCGAGGGCCGACTGCACGGCGTGCGGGCGCATGGCGGGCTGGAGCTGGATGTCGACTGGAAGGCTGGCCGACTGACGCGGGTGCGCCTGCGCGGGCCGGCCAAGGCGAGCGTCGCGCTGCGCTACCTCGGCCAGCGCGTCACGGCGAAGCTGGATGAACGCGGCCATGCCCATCTGGGCGCCGCCGATTTCACGCCTGGCGCATGACCATGATTGAGCTCGTCACACCTTCGGTCGCGTCGCACGCTGCAAGCGCCCATGCGCAGCGTCGACCGGACCTGGGTGACGGAACCTTCCTCAATCCCGTCCTGCCCGGTGACCACCCCGATCCCTGCATCCTGAAAGACGGCGCCGACTACTACCTGGCCTGTTCGTCGCTGCAGTTCACACCCGGCCCCGTGATCTGGCATTCGCGGGACCTCGTGAATTGGTCACCGGTCGGTATTGCGCTGACCCGCCCCATCGGCACGGTGGGGGCCGTGGACCTGGTCAAGCACGACGGGCGCTATTTCCTTTACCTGGCCGCGTTGCAGGCCGGTCGCGCGGCCATCCATGTCGTGCAGGCCGATGACATTGCCGGCCCCTGGAGCGACCCGATCGATCTCGGACTGGTGGATTGCTTCGGCGCCAGCCACGTCGTCGCCGAGGACGGCAGCCGCCACCTGTTCGTGAATGGCGTACGCCGCATCCAGCTGACCGGCGACGGCCTCGCGACGGTGGGCGGACCTGTCCACGCTCACACGCCAGCACTCACCGAGCATGACGCCGGGCAGGCAGTGTTCACGTCATCCGGCCCGCGGCTGATCCAGCGCGAAGGGCACTTCTATCTGCTGCGTGCATCCGCAGGCGCGGGCGCTCAGACAGGCGAGCACGTCCTTACGGTTGCCAGATCGTCCTCCCTCTTCGGGCCCTGGGAGGACTGTCCGTTCAACCCGCTCAAGAATGCCGACGCGACCTGGTCCATCAGTGGCAATGCCAGCCTGGTGGAGGGGCTGAATGGAGACTGGTGGCTGGCCTGCCACGGCCACGAACAAGGGCACCGCACCCTTGGACGCCAGCCACTGCTGCAGCCCATCGAATGGGGTCGCGACGGCTGGTTCCGTACCCGCGGCAGCGCGCTCGGTCGGCCCCAGCGCAAGCCTCGCTGGGCCCAACCCTGCCCGGGCGTGCCGGCGCTGTCGGACGATTTCAGCGGCCAGCGCATCGGCCACCAATGGAGCTTCTTCGACGCCGGGCCGGACGAGCTGCAGCGCGCACGCCATGGCGACCGAGGCCTTCTGCTCGCCGGCAAGGGCAGCAGCCTGGCCGACTGCTCACCGCTGACTTGCGTCGTGGGTGACCACGCCTACGAGGCCGAACTCGAGTTCGAGATCAGCGGCGACGCGCAGGGCGGCCTCGCCCTCTTTCACGACGCACGCGGCTTCGTCGGCATCGGCATCGACGGCGACGGCATGCACACCTACAGCTACGGCCAGGCGCATCGCTGGATGCAGCAACCGGTGCAGGGCCGCCATCACCGCCTGAGGCTCACGCATCGCCGCCATCTGGTCAGCTTCCATCACGCCACCAGCGACGGCTGCTGGATGCCCAACCCCTGGCTGCAGCAGGTCTCCGTCATGCACCAGAACACCTTCGACAGCCTCCACAGCCTGCGGCTGGCCTTGTTTGCCGCCGGCGCCGGTGAGGTGCGCATGAAACGCTTCACCTACCGCCGCCTGGATGCTTGATCCATTGATCCCTTGCCGCCACCCAAATCCATCGTCGTTGTCGGGATGTAGCTCCACGCATTGAACTACGCCCCGCCATAACGCTCGTGTCCGGTGGAGACAACCCGGCCGAGCTCCTTCACTGAAAGGTAGAACATGAGAACCTTGATACCAGCCCTGCTGCTCGCCTTCGGCGCGACCGCAGGTTCGCTCGCCCAGGCGCAAAGCTGCGGCAGCGGCGGCGGCGCCACCGTCTGCCTCACGGCCACCGGCACGGCCAGCAACGTCCAGCTGGGCTGGACCGTCAGTGGCGCCGTCACGTCGCTGGAGATCTTCCGCGACACCGACGCCGACCCCAACGGCCGAATCCGCATCGCCGTGCCGGGCAGCAGCGCCAGGAGCTACAGCGACGCCTCGGGCAACACCGGCACGCGCTACTGGTACTGGGTCAAGTTCACGACCAACGCGGGCAGCTACAACTCCGGCTCGGCCAACGCGACGCTTGGCGCCAACTGCACGCCGACGGCCATCACGCCCTACATCAACGCCAACGGTGCGTGGACGCAAACGGCATCGGCCACCATCAAGACCGGCGCGTCGGCCATCCTCGGCCCGCAGCCGACATCCGGCGGCATGTGGAGCTGGAGCGGCTGCGGCACCGCAGGCGCAGCTCGCGAGCAGACCATCCAGCCGCCCGCAGCCTGCACGGCCACCGCCACCTACACCAACAGCTGTGGCGCCAAGACCCAGCAGACGTTCTCCATCAAGGTGGGTACCTGGACGAGCACGAAGTTCGGCGGCGGCGGCTATGTCAGCGGCCTCGTCTTCCACCCGACGACTCCCAACCTGCTGTACGCGCGCACCGACATCGGTGGCGCCTACCGCTGGAACCAGCCGACGTCGTCCTGGCTGCCCATCACCGACGGCCTGGGCTTCGGTGGCGGCGAGGCCAGTTTCCACGGCGTCGAAAGCATGGCCGTCGATCCGAACAACGACCAGCGCGTCTACATGGGCGCCGGCATGTACACGTTCGGGGGCAACGGCCGCCTGTACATCTCCAGCAACCGCGGTGACCAGTGGAGCTATGTCGCCCTGCCCTTTCCCCTGGGCGGCAACAACCCCGGCCGGGCCATCGGCGAGCGCCTGATGGTGGACCCCAACAAGCCGTCGACGCTGTTCTACGCCACGCGCACAGCCGGCCTGTGGAAGAGCGCCGACTCCGGCCTCACCTGGGAGCAGGTGACGTCGCTGTCGAGCGCCAAGCTGACCCAGGACCAGGTCAATGCCTTGGGTATCAACAGCGCAATGGGCGTCGAGACGGTCGTCTACGACACCAGCACCAAGGGCAGCGGCACGGCCACGCAGACGATCTACGTGCCCATCGCGCCGGACTACGTCCAGACAGCCGGCCTGGCCTCGAACCTGTACAAGTCCAGCAACGGCGGTGCCTCGTGGACCCCGGTCGCGGTGCCGATCTCCGGCTATCACATCCCGCACATGGTGCGCGCCGCTGACGGCATGTTCTATGTGGCCTTCACCAAGGAGACCGGCCCGGGCGCCGGCGGTCCCGCCCGCCTCTACAAGTTCGACGGCAGCAACTGGAGCTTGCTCAACAGCAATGACTCCGCCGGCTACGGTGGCTTGTCGGTCTCAGGCACCGGCGCGACCACGCGCATTGCGCTGGGCGTGACCAACACCTGGGGCAACTACAGCGGTCAGCAGATCATCCGGCTGTCCGACGACGCCGGCCGCAACTGGCGCGAGATCGCGGCCATGATGCCGCACACGCCGGCCGATGGCGGTTTCTGGGGCTGGCCCGACGATGTCGAGATCGATCCGCTCAACCGGGAGCGCGTGCTGCACGTCACTGGCGGCGGGGTCTGGGAAACCCGCAACGCGTCCTCGGCCACGCCGAGCTGGAACGAGTTGGTCGACGGCATCGAGGAGACGGCCGTCCTGGGCCTGGCCACGCCGCCGGCCGGTGCCACGTACACCGTGATCAACAGCACGGGTGACGTCGGCGCCTGGGTGCACACCAACCTCACGACCAAGCCGACGCTGACGCCGGCCACCAGCTGGAGCAATGCCTTCGCCGCCGACATGGCGTGGTCCGATCCGCAGTACATGGCCACCATTGGCGTCGTGCTGGGCAACAACACCGCCTACGGCATGTGGTCCGGCGACGGCGGCAAGACCTGGGCGAAGTTCGCCACCTACGCACCGGGCGCGGTGGAGAACACGGGTGGGGAAGCGAGCATCGCCGTCACGGCGCGCAACAAGGCGGTCTGGGCGCCCGGCTATTCGGTGCCGTCCTACACCACGGACAACGGCGCCACCTGGGTGCCGACCAATCTGCCGGCGATCAACAGCATCTACCCCCGCGCCTACCACCTGGTTGCCGATCGCAAGAACCCGAACAAGGTCTATGCCTACGATTCCGGTGGCAACTGGTGGGGCACGCCCGGCAAGGTCTACACGTCGACCGATGGGGGCCACACCTTCACGCTGAGCCAGGGTTCGGTGAACGCGGGGCTGGCACCGAACTATTTCGGGAACACCTCGCTGGCGGTCAACCCCAACGTCGAGGGCGACCTCTGGCTTGCCGATGGCAACACCGTGTACCACTCGACGGATTCGGGCACGACCTGGACCAAGCTGAGCAACTTCGCGTCGATCTTCGTCGGCAACCCATGGGCGCAGGTGCAGGGCGCCTCTGCGGTGGCACTGGGCAAAGCCAAGGCGGGCGCCCCGTACTCGGCTGCGGTCTACGTCGTGGGCGTCAGCAACGGCGTCTGGGGCGTGCATCGCTCCGACGACGGCGGCGCCACCTGGACGCGCTTCAACGACGACGCGAACCAGTTCGGCGGTATTGGCGTCATGGCGGCCGATCAAGGCATCTACGGCCGCATCTACATCAGTGGCACCGGTCGAGGAATGCTGTACAGCAATTGAATCGAGGGTTCGGCAGGCCGGCGTCCAAATCCAGACGCCGGGCCTGCCGTTCCATTCATCACTGTCGTCGAGGCCGTGCCCAGACCCTGGGCCGGCCTCCTACAACGCTCGCATCCGGAGGAGACAACCGGCCGAGCACTTTCAACCTTGAAAGGTAGAACATGAGAACCTTGATACCCGCACTGCTGCTCGCCTTCGGCGCGAGCGCAGGCACCCTCGCGCAGGCACAAAGCTGCGGCAGCGGCGGCGGCGCCACCGTCTGCCTGACCGCCAACGGCTCGRCCAACAACAACCAGCTCAACTGGACTGTCAGCGGCAACGTCTCGCGGCTGGAGGTCTACCGCGACACCGACGCCGACCCCAACGGCCGCAGCCGCATCGCGGTACCGGCCAGCAGCGCCAGGACCTACGCCGACGGCTCGGCCAACACCGGCACGCCCTACTGGTACTGGGTCAAGTTCACGACCAGCGCCGGCAGCTACAACTCCGGCTCGGCCAGCGCCACGCGCGGCACGGCCTGCACGCCGACGGCCATCACGCCCTATGTGAGCGTCAATGGCTCCTGGACGCAGACGTCGTCGGCCACCGTCACCGCAGGCAACTCGGCCATCCTCGGCCCGCAGCCTGTCACCGGCGGCTCGTGGGGCTGGAGCGGCTGCGGCACATCAGGCTCGGCACGCGAGCAGACCATCACGCCCGCCGCCAGCTGCACGGCCACCGCAACCTACACCAACAGCTGCGGCGCCAAGACCACGCAGGCGTTCGTGATCACCGTGCCCGGCTCCATGCGCGACCTGACGAGCGTGCAGCTGTCGCAGCTGATGTCGCCCGCCTGGAACGTGGGCAACTCGCTGGACGCCTCGCCCAACGAGACCAACTGGGGCAACCCGCTGATCAACCAGCAACTGATCAGCGCGGTGAAGGCGGCCGGCTTCAAGACCATACGCCTTCCCGTCAGCTGGAACCAGTACGCCGACGCCGACGGCAACATCAGCCCGACCTTCATGGCGCGCGTCACCGAGGTCGTGGGCTACGCCCGCAACGCCGGCCTCTACGTCGTGCTGAACACGCACCATGAAGGCAGCTGGCTGATCCCGACCTACGCCTACCAGGCGAGCGCTAACGCGCGCCTGGCCAAGCTGTGGACGCAGATCGCCAACAACTTCAAGAACTACGACGACTACCTGCTGTTCGCCGGCACCAACGAAGTCATGGTCGCAGGCGACTATGGCCCGCCGACGGCCGAGTACCAGGCCGTTCAGAACGGGTTCAACCAGGTGTTCGTCAACACGGTGCGGGCCACGGGCGGCAACAACGCCAAGCGCCATCTCGTGGTGCAGGGCTTCAACACCAACATCGACTCGACCTACAACGGCTTCATCAAGCCCAACGACTCCGCGACCAATCGGATGTTCCTGGAAGTGCACTTCTACGATCCGTACCACTTCGCCCTCGACGGCGGCAGCAACATCTGGCAGTGGGGCGCGACCGCGACCAACCCGGCCGTGACCGAGACCTGGGCCAATGAAGCCTACGTGGACGCTCAGTTCCAGAAGCTGAAGACCCGCTTCGTCGACGCCGGCATGCCGGTGCTGATGGGTGAGTACGGCGCGATCCTGAAGTCCGAGTACGACCCCGCCGGCACCTACCGCACCGCCTGGACCAAGTACGTGACCAAGTCGGCCTTCCAGCACGGCCTCGTCCCGACATGGTGGGACAACGGCTATGACGCCAACCACCAGTTCGGCCTGTTCAACCGCTACACCGGTGCGCAGTACTTCCCTGAACTGATCAAGGCCATCGTCGACAACGCCAAGTAATGTGACGACGTAGACCGGGTCGTGAGTTCACGACCCGGTGTTTCCTGCTTTAAGGCGCGCGTGATGGCGTCGACCCAGATGAAACTGATACGAACCAAGCCTTTCTGGCGTCCGCTGCTGGCAACGGCGTTGGCGCTTTTGGCCTCTCTGAGCCAGGCCGAGCCCTACCGCTGGGACAGCCTGGCGATTGGCGGGGGTGGCTACGTGGCCGCCATCGTGCCGAGCAAGACCGAGCGCGGCCTGATCTATGCCCGCACCGACGTCGGCGGCGCCTACCGTTGGGACGCCGCGCAAACGCGCTGGACCTCCCTGCTCGACGGCGTGTCCGAGGCCGACGTCGGCCTGTTCAGCGTGGATGCCCTGGCACTCGACCCCAAGGACAGCGCCGTCGTCTACCTGCTGGCCGGCGTGCCCTACTTCAGTGGCGGCAAGACCGCGGTCATGCGCTCCACCGACCGCGGCGCCACCTTCGGCCGCGTCACCGACGTGAGCCACCTCTTCCGCGCCAACGGCAACGGTCTGGGCCGCAGCAACGGCGAGAAGATGCAGGTCGACCCCGGCGACAGCAACGTCCTCTACGTTGGCTCGCGCACCAACGGCCTGTTCAAGAGCCTCGACGCCGGCGCCAGCTTCCAGCGCGTGGACGCTCTACCCGTTACCACCACGCCCAACGAGACCGGCATCAGCTTCGTGCTGCTGGACCCGACCAGCGTGGCGAGGGGCGTGGCGCAGCGCGTCTTCGTGGGCGTATCGCGCTTCGGCTCGGTCGGCCCCAACCTCTACCGCAGCGACGACGCCGGCGCCAGCTTCAAGCCGGTGGCCGATGCGCCCTCGGCCTACATCCCGCAGCGCGCAACGCTCGCCCGCGACGGCCATCTCTACATCAGCTATGGCGACGGCTCGGGTCCGCATGGCGATTGGAAGAAGCTGAACCCACCGGAGCCGCTGACGGCTGGCCAGGTCTGGAAGTACCAGGTCGCCAGCGGTGGCTGGACCAACGTCACGCCCAAGGGCGTCAAGCGCGCGTTCTCGGGCGTGTCAGTCGATCCCGCGAACGCGAAGCGGCTGGTCATCTCCACCATCAACACCTGGATGCCGCAGGGCGGCGCCAACGCCGGTGACCGCTTCTACGTGACCGACGACGGCGGCCTCAGCTGGACCGACGTGGTGGAGCGCGGCTTCGCCATGGACACCAGCGGCGTCAGCTGGATCTCCGCCTACGCCATCCACTGGACGGGCTCCATCGAGTTCGACCCCTTCGACACCCGCGCCGTCTGGGTCACCTCCGGCAACGGCGTGTTCCGCACCGCCGACATCGACGCCAAGCCGGCCACCTGGACCTTCACCGTCAAGGGGCTGGAGGAAACCGTGCCCAACGTCGCCGTCAGCGTGCCGGGCGGCCCGCTGCTGTCGGTGATCGCCGACTACGACGGTTTCCGCCATCAAAAGCTCGACGCTTTTGCGCCCATCCACGAACCCCGCCTGGGCTCGACCTCGGGCCTCGCGGTCGCCGGCAGCAACACCGCGGTCGTCGTGCGCGTGGGTGGCAAGAAGATGTACCGCTCAGCGGACACGGGCACCACGTGGACCGAGGTGGCCGGCATGCAGGGTGGCTACGGCACGCTGGCGCTGTCGGCCGACGGCGCCGCGCTGCTGCACAGCTTCCGCCAGGAAGACGGCAAGCACCTCACCTTCCGCTCCACCGACTTCATCAAAGTCAAGCCCGTCTGGACCGCAGTGCGCGGCCTGGAGGACGCGCCGGTGCGGCCGGTGGGCGACCCGGTCAACCCGGCCAAGTTCTACGCCTACGACCGCGGCACCGTGCGCGTGAGCACGGACGGTGGTGCCAGCTTTGCCGCCACCGCCACGCTTGCGCCCAAGGGCTCGTCGCTGGTGCGCGTGGCGCCGGGGCGCGAGGGTGACGTCTGGGTGGCGCTGAAGGAAGGCGGCCTGGCGCGCTCGACCGACTCAGGCCGCACGTTCACCACCTTCTCCAACATCGCCCACTGCGGTGCCGTGGGCTTCGGCAAGGCGATGGCCGGCGCGCCCTACCCGACCGTCTTCATCTGGGGCTCGCCGCAGGGCAAGCCGCTCGGCGTGTACCGCTCCACCGACGCTGGCGCCACCTGGCAGCGCATCAACGACGACGCGCATCAGTTCGGTGGCCCGGGCAACGGCGAGTTCGTCATGGGCGACATGAACATCGAAGGCCTGGTCTACATGAGCACCGTGGGCCGCGGCATCGTCTACGGCATGCCGGCCGACGCTCCCCATTCACTCAAACCCTGAGCACCATGAATCAGCAACTTTCCCGCCGCGCACTGCTCCAGTCCTCCGCTGCCGTCATGGGGGCCGCCGGCCTGCCTGCCGCCCACGCAGCGCCCGCCCCCTTCAAGCCGACCTGGGATTCCCTCGTCGGCGGCTACCGTACACCCGACTGGTTCCGCGACGCCAAGTTCGGCATCTGGGCGCACTGGAGCGCGCAATGCGTGCCCGAGATGGGCGACTGGTATGCCCGCAACATGTACCTGCAGGGCAACTGGCAGTACGACCATCACGTCAAGACCTACGGCCACCCGACGAAGGTCGGCTTCATGGAGATGCAGAACCGCTGGAAGGCCGAGGCCTGGGAGCCCGAGGCGCTGATGGACCTGTACGCCAAGGCCGGTGCCAAGTACTTCGTCTCGCTCGCCAACCACCACGACAACTTCGACGCCTACGACTCCAAGTACCACCCGTGGAACTCGGTGCGCGTCGGTCCCAAGAAGGACATCGTCGGCACCTGGGCCAAGGCAGCCCGCGCCAGAGGCATGCGCTTCGGCGTCAGCAACCACTCGGCGCATGCCTGGCACTGGCAGGCACCCGCCTATGGCTACGACCCCGAAGGCCCGCTGGCCGGCCAGCGCTACGACGCCTTCAACCTGACCAAGGCCGACGGCAAAGGCAAATGGTGGGAAGGCTTGGATCCGCAGGACCTCTACACGGGCCGCAACATGGTGATGCCCGACGGCATCAGCACCATGCGCACCGCCAACGAATGGCATGAGCACAACGACCGCGTGTGGGACGAGAAGGCGCCGCCGCACAACCCGGCGTTCACGCGCCAATGGTTCCTGCGTTGCCGCGACCTGATCGACAGCTACAAGCCCGACCTCGTCTATTTCGACAACTCGCGCCTGCCACTCGGCCAGACCGGCCTGGACATCGCGGCGCACTACTACAACGCCAGCATGGCCTGGCACGGCGGCAAGCTGGAGGCCGTTCTCAACGCCAAGGAGATCCCGCCCGAATGGCGCGCCGGCGTCGTCGAGGACGTCGAGCGTGGCCAGCGCGCCGGCATCGAGCCGCTGCCCTGGCAGACCGACACCTGCATCGGCGACTGGCACTACAACCGCGGCGTCTTCGACCGGCATGGCTACAAGTCGGCCACCAGCGTCATCCACCGCCTGGTGGACATCGTCTCGAAGAACGGCAACCTGCTGCTGTCCATCCCGCTGCGCGGCGACGGCAGCATCGATGCCGACGAGCGCAAGGTCCTCGAGGGCTTAAGCGAATGGATGGGCCGCAACGGCGAAGCCATCCATGGCACCCGGCCGTGGCGCAGCTTCGGCGAAGGGCCGACGCAGGTCGGGGGCGGCATGTTCAGCGAAGGGCAGATCAAGACCTTCACCGCCCAGGACATCCGCTTCACCACCAAGGCCGGTGCGCTCTATGCCATCGGGCTGGCCTGGCCGACGAATGGCGTCATGCGCATCACCGCGCTGGCGCAGGACTCGGGCCTGGCACCGGGCGTGATCGAGCGTGTCGAAGCCGTGGGCTCCACCGACAGCCTGCCGTTCAAGCGCACGCCACAGGGGCTGGAGGTGCGGCTGCCTGACGGGCTGGCCGGCACGCCCGCGATCGCGCTGAAGGTGCGCGGCCCGGGCCTCGCATGAGCGGCCGCGCTTTTCGCTGAGAGCCAGCCGTGACACAGAAGCTTTCCCGCCGCTCGCTGCTCCAAGCCACGGCCGCCACCATGGGCGCCGCCGGCCTGCCCGCTGCGCAGGCGGCGCCCACGCCCTTCAAGCCGACCTGGGATTCCCTCGTCGACGGCTACCGCACGCCCGACTGGTTCCGCGACGCCAAGTTCGGCATCTGGGCGCACTGGAGCGCGCAATGCGTGCCCGAGAGGGGCGACTGGTATGCCCGCAATATGTACATGCAGGGCAGCGGGCAGTACGACCACCACGTCAAGACCTACGGCCACCCGACGAAGGTCGGCTTCATGGAGATGCAGAACCGCTGGAAGGGGGAGAACTGGAACCCCGAAGCGCTGATGGACCTGTACGTGAAGGCGGGTGCGAAGTACTTTGTCTCGCTCGCCAACCACCACGACAACTTCGACGCCTACGACTCGAAGTACCACGCATGGAACTCGGTGCGCGTCGGGCCCAAGAAGGACATCGTCGGCACCTGGGCCAAGCTGGCCCGCGCCAAGGGGTTGCGCTTCGGCGTCAGCAACCACTCGTCGCGTGCCTGGCATTGGTTGGCGCCTGCCTATGGCTACGACCCCGAAGGCCCGTTGACTGGCCAGCGCTACGACGCGTTCAACCTGACCAAGGCCGACGGCAAGGGCAAATGGTGGGAAGGCCTGGACCCGCAGGACCTCTACACGGGCCCCAACAGGGTGATGCCCGACGGCATCAGCACCGTGGCCGCCGTCACCGAATGGCATAAGCGCAGTTACTACACCTGGAAAGACGTGGAGCCACCGAACAACCCGGCGTTCATTCGCCAGTGGTTCCTGCGCTGCCGGGACCTGATCGACAGCTACAAGCCCGACCTCGTCTACTTCGACAACTCTCACCTGCCGCTCGGCCAGGCCGGCCTGGACATCGCGGCGCACTATTACAACGCCAGCATGGCCTGGCACGGCGGCAAGGTGGAGGCTGTCATCAACGCCAAGGAGCTCCCACCCGAATGGCGTGGCGGCGTGGTGGAGGATCTCGAGCGGGGCCAGCGCGCCGGCATCGAGCCGCTGCCCTGGCAGACCTGCACCTGCATCGGCGACTGGCACTACAACCGCGGCATCTTCGACGCCCACGGCTACAAGTCAGCCGCCAGCGTCATCCACCGCCTGGTGGACATCGTCTCGAAGAACGGCAACCTGCTGCTGTCCATCCCGCTGCGCGGTGACGGCAGCATCGATGCCGACGAACGCAAGATCCTGGAAGACATCGCCGCCTGGATGGGCCGCAACGGCGAGGCCATCCATGGCACACGGCCGTGGCGCACCTTCGGCGAAGGGCCGACGAAGGTCGGGGGTGGCATGTTCAGCGAAGGCCAGGTCAAGAACTTCACCACCCAGGACATCCGCTTCACAGCCAAGGCCGCTGCGCTCTACGCCATCGGGCTGGCCTGGCCGACGGACGGCGTCATGCGCATTGCAGCGCTTGCGCAGGACTCGGCGCTGGCGCCAGGCGTGATCGAGCGCGTCGAAGCGGTGGGCTTCACCGACAGCCTGCCCTTCACGCGCACCCCGCAAGGGCTGGAGGTGCGGCTGCCCGAGGGCCTGGCCGGCACGCCCGCGATCGCGCTGAAGGTCCGCGGACCGGGCCTCGCATGAGCGGCCGCCCCTTTTACTGAAAGCAAGCCATGACACAAAAACTCTCCCGCCGCTCGCTGCTGCAAGCCACCGCCGCCACCATCGGCGCCGCCGGCCTGCCCGCCGCGCAGGCCGCGCCGACTCCCTTCAAGCCGAACTGGGACTCCCTCGTCGATGGCTACGAAACGCCCGACTGGTTCCGCGATGCGAAGTTCGGCATCTGGGCCCACTGGAGCGCGCAATGCGTGCCCGAGATGGGCGACTGGTATGCCCGGCGCATGTACATCCAGGGCAATTGGCAGTACGACCACCACATCAAGACCTACGGCCACCCGACGAAGTCCGGCTTCATGGAGATCCAGAACCGCTGGAAGGCCGAGAACTGGGAGCCCGAAGCGCTGATGGACCTGTACGTGAAGGCGGGCGCGAAGTACTTCGTCGCCCTGGCCAACCACCACGACAACCAGGACACGTTCAACTCCAAGTACCACGGCTGGAACACGATGCGCGTGGGCCCGAAGAAGGACATCGTCGGCACCTGGGAGAAGGCCGCCCGCGCACGCGGCCTGCGCTTCGGCGTCAGCAACCACGGTGCCCATGCCTGGCACTGGTACCAGTCGGCCTACGGCTATGACGCGGAAGGCCCCTACGCCGGCCAGCGCTACGACGCCTTCCACCTGACCAAGGCCGACGGCAAGGGCAAATGGTGGGAAGGCCTGGACCCGCAGGATCTCTACACGGGCCGCAACATCGTCATGCCCGACGGCTTCAAGACCATCCGCAGCGTCGAAGCCTGGCATGACCAGAACACCTACTACTGGGACGAGAAACCGCCGCTTCAGAACCTCGCCTTCACGCGCTCGTGGTACCTGCGCTGCCGCGACCTGATCGACAGCTACAAGCCCGACCTCATCTACATGGACAACCACGGCCTGCCGCTGGGCCAGGCGGGGCTGGACATCGCCGCCCACTACTACAACGCCAGCATGGCCTGGAACGGCGGCAAGCTGGAGGCGGTGCTCAACGCCAAGGTGATGCCCGCTGAATGGCGCGCCGGCGTCGTGGAGGACGTGGAGCGCGGCTTTCGCGATGGCATCGAGCCGCTGCCCTGGCAGACCGACACCTGCCTGGGCGACTGGCACTACGCCCGCTCCCTCTTCGACAACCACCAGTACAAGCCCGCCAGCACGGTCATCCATCGGCTGTGCGACATCGTCTCCAAGAACGGCAACCTGCTGCTGTCGGTGCCGCTGCGCGGCGACGGCACCATCGATGCCGACGAGCGCAAGATCCTGGAAGAGATCGCCACCTGGATGGCGCGCAACGGCGAGGCCATCTACGGCACGCGCCCCTGGCGCACCTTCGGCGAAGGCCCGACGAAGGTGGGCAGTGGCATGTTCAGCGAGGGCAACTCCAAGCCGCTGACGGCCGAAGACATCCGCTTCACGACCAAGGGCGGCGCCCTCTACGCCATCGCGTTGGGCTGGCCCAAGGACGGCGTGCTGCGCATCCAGACGCTGGCCCAGGACTCGAACGTGGCGCCAGGCGCCATCGACCGCATCGAGGCCGTGGGCTCCGGCGACAGCCTGCCCTTCAAGCGCACCCGCAAGGGGTTGGAGATCAAGCTGCCCGAGGGCCTGGCCGGCTCGCCGGCCGTGGTGGTGAAGATCCGCGGGAACGGCCTGACTGCATGAAAGACACCAAACCCACGATCTCGCGGCGCGAGGCATTGCAGGTGGCACTCGCCGCAGCCGCCACTCCACTGGACGCTGCGGCGGCAACGGCCGCGATGGCTTCCTCCTTCAGCGTGGCGAACGCCGCCGCCGGCGACCTGGCGCCTGGTAACGCCGCGGCGCGCCGCGCGCGGCCATCGCTGACCCCGGAATGGGTACTGACGACGACCCAGGGCACGCTGCGGATCAGCGCACTCTGCGACCGGGCACTGCGCGTGCGCTTCCTTCCGCCGCAGGCGGCAACGCAGGCGCCGCCGCCCAGCCTTGCTCTGTTGCCCGGCAGCACCAAGCCCCTGATGAAGCAGACGCCGGGCGCGGACGCGACCCGCCTGGAATTGCCGGCCATCCGCTGCGAGGTGGACAACAGCACCGGCGCGTTGCGCTTTTTCGACCGCAAAGGCGCCTTGCTGCTCAGTGAAGCACCCGGCACCCGACGGCTGACGCCGTCACGGCTGGGCGACGAGCCCGTGTTCATCGCCGAACAGGTGTTCGAGTCACCCGCCGACGAGCGGCTCTACGGCACCGGCTGCTTCCAGGACGGCGCCATGGACCTGCGCGGCTTCCCGCGCCGCCTGACGCAGGTGAACACGCAGATCAGCCTGCCGTTCATGCTGTCCAGCCGCGGCTACGGCCTGCTCTGGCACAACAACGGCATGGCCGAGCTGAACACGCCCGAGCAGTGGGTGGCGCTGAGTGGTGTCAACGTCGAGAACAAGGCCGAAGTCGTCGATGTGACGACGACCACGGGCAACGCGCAGGTCGTGCGAAACCTGACGCGCTTCGAAGGCACGTTCCGAACGGGCGTGGCTGGCCGTTTTGCCTTCCTCCTCGACGTCGGCCGCGCGATGGGTTCGCGCCACTCGGTCGAGATCGACGGCAAGTCCTGCGTCGAGATCGCGAACCACTGGCTGCCGCCGACGGTCGGCTTTGTCGTCGAGCTGCCCGCGGGCGAGCATCAGGTGCGCATCCACGCCGACAAGGATGACTCTCCCTCTCTGCGCTTCGGCACCGTGCGCGCCAGCACGACGTGGCGCTCACCGGTGGCCGATGCCATCGACTACATCGTCATCGCCGGCCCCAGCGCGGACGAGGTGTTCGAGGGCTACCGCGAGATCTCCGGCGCCACGCCGATGATGCCGCGCTGGGCCTATGGCTACATCCACTGCCGCGAACGCTTCCATTCGTCGGAAGAGATCGTCGACACGCTGCGCGAGTTCCGCCGCCGCAAGCTGCCCGTCGACGTGATGGTGCAGGACTGGCAGTACTGGGGCCGCCACGGCTGGAACGCGATGCGTTTCGACGAGGCCCACTACCCCGATCCCGCCGCGCTGGTGCGCGAGGTGCACGGCCTGAACGGGCGGCTCATGCTGTCGGTGTGGGCCAAGATCGGGCGCGACACCGAGCTCGGCCGCAGCACCGCAGCCGCCGGCCACTACATCGACCAGACCGACTGGGTCGACTTCTTCGACCCGAAGGCCGCCGCCTTCTACTGGAACAACCAGCGCGAGCGCCTGCTCAAGCTCGGCATCGACGCCTGGTGGCAGGACGCGACGGAGCCCGAGAACGACGACCTCGTGGGCCGGCGCACGGCCGCAGGCCGCGGTGAGCGCGTGCGCCTGGCCTACCCGTGGCACGTGACGCGCACCGTCTACGAAGGCCAGCGCCAGGCGGCGCCCGACCGGCGCGTGATGATCCTGACGCGCTCGGCCTTCCCCGGGCAGCAACGCCACGCGGCGGCCACCTGGTCGGGCGACATCGGCAACGACTGGGACACGCTCAAGCGGCAGATCCCCGCGGGCCTCAACATGGCCGCCGCCGGCTATGCCTACTGGACGGTCGACGCCGGTGGCTTCTTCCGCCCGGGCGACGGCCAGTACACCGACAAGGCCTACCACGAGCGCCTGATCCGCTGGTTCCAGTACGCGACCTTCCTGCCGCTGCAGCGCGTGCATGGCTACATGACCAACACCGAGTTCTGGCGCTATGGCGACAAGGTGGAGGCGGTAGCGCGCCAGTACCTGGAGCTGCGCTATCAGCTGCTGCCCTACCTCTACAGCCTGGCCCACGAGGTCCATGCGAAAGGCGCACCGATCATGCGGCCGCTCGTGTTCGATTTCCCGCAGGACCCCCAGGCCCTGGACCAGGCGCACAGCTATATGTTCGGCCGCGCCCTGCATGTGGCGCCCGTGCTGGCGCCCGAGGTGTCGAGCTGGCCGGTGTACCTGCCGCAGTCGACGGGCGGCTGGGTCGATTTCTGGACAGGAGAACGACGCGCCGGTGGCCGCACGCATGACGTGGCGTCGCCGCTGGAGCGCATGCCACTGCACCTGCGCGCAGGCAGCATCCTGCCGCTCGGGCCGGTGCTGCAGTCCACCGCCGAGGCCACCGGTGAGGTGCTCGACCTCTACGTCGTGCCCGGCGCCGACGGCGCCTTCGACCTCTATGAGGACGGCGGCCTGGACTATGCCTACGAGAAGGGCGGGTTCAGCGTGATCCGCATGACCTGGGACGACCGCCGCGGCGTGCTGCGCCTGGCGGCGCGCAGCGGGCGCTTCGCGGGCATGCGCACGACCAAACGCCTGCGCATCCACCGCATCGGCAACGACGGGCCGACGCTGCAATCCACACCGCTGCGCGAGGTGGTCTACACCGGCCGCGCCACCGAGGTGCGCCTTGGATGAACGCTCTCTTCACGGCGTGAAGACGAACACCCACACAACCCACACATCCATGAAGACCACCATCCACCTCGCCATCGCCGCGCTGGCCTTGGCCGCTTCCGGCGCCCAGGCGGCTGATGCCATCGTCACGTCGCCCAACGGCCACGTCACCATCCGCATCGCCGACGATGGCAGCCAGTTCAGCATCAGCCGCCGTGGCGAAGCCGTCATCGCTCTCTCGCCCCTGGGGCTGGAGCTGGATGGCCAGGCCCTCGGCGCGTTGACGCTGGAGTCGCGCCAGGACGTCGCCGAAGACCGCGTCATTCCTCTCGTCGCCACGAAGGCAGCCACCGCGCGCGACCACTACCGCGGTGCGACGCTCGCCTTCCGCGAGGCCGGCGGCGGCCGCCGTCTCTTCATCGATGCCCGCGCCTACGACGACGGCGTCGCCTTCCGCTACCGGCTGGACGGCACGGCGCCGGTCAGCCTGCGCGGCGAACGCACGGCCTTCGTGCCGGCCGGCGACCCGTCGTGCCTGGTCACGCCGGCCGACGGTTCGCACGAGCAGGCGTTCGAGCGCCTGAAGGTCTCGCAGCTGAAGCCCGGCGTCGCCTACGACGTGCCGGTGGTCTGCGCCACGCCGTCGGGCCGCACGCACTACGCCATCACGCAGGCCAATCTGCAGGGCTACACCGGCGCGTCACTGCGGCAGGAGGGCAACGCACTGCGCCTGCACCTGTCCGGCGTGCCGGGACGCGCCGGCCCCGCCTTCGTCTCGACCGCTGGCCTGACGACCGCCTGGCGCGCCGTCATGATGGCCGACCAGGCCGGCAAGCTGATCGAGTCGCACCTCGTCGGCAACCTCAACCCGCCACCGCAAGGCGACTTCAGCTGGGTCAAGCCCGGCAAGGCGGCATGGGACTGGTGGTCCGGCCCGCTGGTCGGCATGAAGCCCGACATGGGCGCCTACAAGCGCTTCATCGACTTCGCCGCCGAGTCCGGCTTCCCCTACTACCTCATCGACGCCAACTGGGCCTCGGGCCCGAGCGGCTGCTGCGATGCCAGCCCGGAGACCGACATCACGCGACCGGCCAAGGGCATCGACATGCCCGAACTCGCGCGCTACGCCGCAGCCAAGGGCGTCGGCCTGCTGCTGTGGGCCCACTGGGTACATGTGGACGCACGCATGGACGAAGTGCTGGACACCTATGTCCGCTGGGGCATCAAGGGCGTCAAGGTCGACTTCATGAACCGCGACGACCAGCAGGTGGTGGACTTCTACGAGCGCATCGCCGCCGCCACCGCCAAGCGCAAGCTGCTGCTGGACCTGCATGGCGCCTACGTGCCCGCCGGCCTGCAGCGCACCTTTCCCAACTACATCACGCAGGAAGGCGTGCTCGGCGCCGAGTGGAGCAAGATGACCACGCGCACCACCCCCAGCCACAACGTGACCCTGCCGTACACGCGCATGCTGGTCGGCCCGATGGACTACACGCCCGGGGGTTTCCGCAACGCGACACCGGCCACCTTCGAGGTCCGCGCCGAGATGCCGCTGGTGCAGAACACGCGCGGCCAGGCGCTGGCGATGTACGTCGTCTACGACAGCCCGCTGCAGATGGTGTCGGACGACCCCACGAACTACCGCGGCGAGCCGGGCTTCGACTTCATCAAGCGCGTGCCGACCGCCTGGGACGAGACCCGTTTCCTCTCCGGCGAGCCGGGACAGGGCATCGTGCTGGCGCGCCGCCAGGGCAAGACCTGGTACATCGGCGCGATGACGGGCGACCAGGCCCGCACGCAAAAGGTCTCGCTCGGCTTCCTGCCGGCCGGCAACTGGCGCGCCACGATCTGGCAGGACGGCGAGGTCGTGCGCGAGGTGCGCCGCACGGAGCGCAAGGTGACCCGCAAGGACGTGCTGAGCCTGTCGCTGGCTGCGGCTGGCGGCGCCGCCGTGGTGCTGGAGCCATTGCCTGCCAAGTGACCAGCGTCGCAGTGCCATGACATCGACGAACCAGCTCCGGTCTTCGCCCGTGAAGTTCAGCAAACGACTCGCCGTTCTCTCCATCGTCACCGCGACCGTGGTGGCTGGCTGTGGCGGTGGTGGCGCGACGCCGGCCCTGGCACCCGCACCCGCACCAGCACCAGCACCGGCACCGGCACCGGCCGTCGCTTTTGAATGGAAATCCAGCGAGCCCTTGATCAAGCCGTCGGCTGACCGGACGGACATCTTGGGCGTCAAAGACCCGACCATCGTCTATCACKACGGCCGCTATCACGTCTTCATGACCACGGCCGGGAAGAACGGCTGGGGCTTGGCCTACACGAGCTTTGCGAACTGGCAGGAGGCTCCCACTGCCCCTCAGTTCATGCTCGACAAGTCCCCCATGGGGCCCGGCTACCGCGCAGCACCCCAGGTCTTCTACTTCGCACCGCAGAAGCTCTGGTACCTGATCTACCAGGGCGGTGACCCGCTGTATTCCACGACCAGCAACATCGCCGACCCCCTGTCGTGGACGGCGCCCAAGCCCTTCTACGCAACCGTGCCGGCGAGCGTCAAGAACGCCGAGGGCAACGCGACCTGGCTGGACTTCTGGAACATCTGCGACGACCGGAAGTGCCACCTCTTCTTCACCGGCGACAACGGCAGCTTCTACCGCGGTGAGACGACGATCGAAAGCTTCCCTCAGGGCTTCGCCGAGCCGGTCGTGGTCATGAAGGAAAAACTCGAAGACATGTTCGAGGCGAGCAACACCTACAGGATCACCGGCACCAACCAGTACCTGACGCTTATCGAGGCGATGGGCCCCAAGGGCCGGTATTTCCGCGCCTGGACAGCGGACCGCCTGGACGGTGCCTGGCAACCCGTTCCCGGCTCGCCGATGAACCTGTTCGCGGGCACCGACAACGTCAAGTTCGACGGCCGGATCTGGTCCGAAGGCGTGTCCCACGGCGAAATGATCCGCGACGGCATCGACCAGACGCTGAGCATCGACCCCTGCCTGCCGCTGAGGTTCCTCTTCCAGGGCCTGGATCTGGAAAAAGGCAAGACGTATGAATACATCGAGCTGCCTTATCGGCTGGGCCTGATCACCGCCACCGCCCCCAACGCCATCAGCGTGTTGTGCAAGAAATGAACGCCTGCCCTGCCTCGTGATCAGCGCCACCGCGCCATCCCCGTCAACGAACCACACGCCTTTTTCGCCATGAAGTACAGCAAACAACTCTCCGTTTTCTCCATCGTCACCGCGACCCTGATGGCGGGTTGTGGCGGCGGTGGTGGCGACGCGCCAGCACCCGCGCCCACACCTGCCCCTGCCCCGGCCCCTGCCCCTGCCCCGGCCCCGGCTCCGGCTCCGGCTCCGGCTCCGGCTCCTGCACCCGCTCCTGCACCCGCTCCTGCTCCGGCCGACGGCACCACCTGGGCGAGCGTGAAGTGGGGCGGTGGCGGCTATGTCACCGGCCTCGTCTTCCATCCGACCACCGCCAACCTGCTGTACGCGCGCACCGACATCGGCGGCGCCTACCGCTGGAACCAGGCCGCTGCGTCCTGGGTGCCCATCACTGATGGCCCGGGCTTCGGTGCAGCCGAAGCCCGGTACCACGGCGTCGAAAGCATGGCCGTCGATCCGAACAACGACCAGCTCGTCTACATGGCCGCCGGCATGTACGTGTCCGAAGGCAATGGCCGCCTGTACATCTCCAGCGACCGCGGTGACCACTGGACCTACGTCGCCCTGCCCTTCCCGCTGGGTGGCAACAATCCCGGCCGGGCCATCGGCGAACGCCTGATGGTCGACCCCAACAAACCGTCGACGCTGTTCTACGGCTCGCRCACGGCCGGCCTGTGGAAGAGCATCGACTCGGGCCTCACCTGGGCGCAGGTCACGTCGCTGTCGACCCTCAAGATGACCGCGGACCAGCTCAACGCCAACGGCGGCACGGCGATGGGCGTCGAGACGCTCGTCTACGACACCGGCAGCAAGGGCAGCGGCTCGGCCACGCAGACGATCTACGCGCCCATCGCCCCGGACTACGTCAAGGCAGCGGGCCTGAGCTCGAACCTGTACAAGTCGACCAATGGCGGCACGTCGTGGACCGCGATCTCGACGCCGGTCTCCGGCTATCACATCCCGCACATGGTGCGCGCTGCGGATGGCATGTTCTATGTCGTGTTCACCCAGGACTCCGGGCCAGGCGCCGGCGGCCCCGCGCGGCTCTACAAGTTCGACGGCAACAACTGGACCCTGCTGAAAGACCCGAACAGCGGCGGGACCGGAACGGGCCTTGGCCTCGGCGGACTGTCCGTCTCCGGCACCGGCTCGACCACCCGCATTGCGCTGGGTGTGACCAACACCTGGGGCAACTACAGCGGTCAGCAGGCCATTCAGTGGTCAAGCGACGCCGGCAAGACCTGGCGCGAGATCGCGGCCACCATGCCGCGCACGCCGGCCGACGGTTCCTTCTGGGGCTGGCCCGACGACGTCGAGATCGATCCGTCCAACCCCGACCGCGTGCTGCACGTCCATGGCGGCGGCATCTGGGAAACGCGCAACGCTTCCTCGGCCACGCCGAGCTGGAACGAGGCGATCGACGGTCTGGAGGAGACTGCCGTTCTCGGCCTGGCCACGCCGCCGGCCGGCGCCACGTACACCTTGATCAACAGTTCGGGCGACGTCGGCCCCTGGGTACACACCAATCTGGCGACGAAGCCGACCTTGACGCCGGGTACCAGCTGGAGCAACGGCTTCGCCGCCGACATGGCGTGGGCCGACCCGCAATACATCGCCTCCATCGGCGTTGTCCTCGGCACCAGCACCGGCTTCGGCTACTCGTCCGGCGACGGCGGCAAGACCTGGGCGAAGTTCGCCACCTACCCGACGGGCGTCGCGGACAACAAGGGTGGAGAAGCGAGCATCGCCGTCACGGCACGCAACCGGGTGGTCTGGGCGCCCGGCTACTCGGTGCCGTCCTACACCACGGACAACGGCGCCACCTGGGTGCCGACCAATCTGCCGGCGATCAACAGCATCTACCCCCGTGCCTACCGCCTGGCCGCAGATCGCAAGAACCCGAACAAGGTCTATGCCTACGATTCCGGTGGTCACTGGTGGGGCACGCCGGGCAAGGTCTACGTCTCGACGGATGGCGGCCACACGTTCACGCTGAGCCCCGGCTCGGTGGCCGCGGGGCTGGCCCCCAACTATTTCGGGAACACCTCGCTGGCGGTCAACCCCAATGCCGAGGGCGACCTCTGGCTGGCCGACGGCAACGCCGTCTACCACTCGAGCGATTCGGGCGCGACCTGGGCCAAGCTCAGCAACTTCGCGTCGATCTTTGTCGGCAACCCATGGGCCGACGTGCAGGGCGCCTCGGCGGTGGCCCTGGGCAAGGCCAAGCCTGGCGCCACGTACTCGGCGGCGGTCTATGTGGTGGGCGTGGTGGGTGGCGTCTGGGGCGTCTACCGCTCCGACGACGGCGGCGCCACCTGGTCGCGCTTCAACGACGACGCCCACCAGTTCGGCGGCATCGGCGCGCTGGCGGCCGACCAGAACGTCTATGGCCGCATCTATTTCAGCGGCACCGGCCGGGGCCTGCTGTACAGCAACTGAACCTCCGTCTCCTTCATCTCCTTTCTTCAATCGCCCATGAACAAGACAACGTCGACGGGCACCGTGCCCGATGAACCCGGCCGCCGCAGCTTCGTGCGCACCGTCGCAGGCGCCGGTCTGGCTGCCGTGGCCGGCGGGTCGGCGGCTGCTGCCCCCGCGCCTGCCGCCAACACCTCCGCCGTGGGCGCCCCAGAGCCCGGCCTGCCCTTCCACGCCTGGGCGCCCGCGCCGCCCATGGGTTGGAACAGCTGGGACGCCTTCGGCGCCAGCGTCACCGAAGCCGAGTACCTGGACAACGCACGCATCCTGGCCGAGCGCTTCCTGCCCTTCGGCTACGACACCGCCACCGTCGACATCCAGTGGTACGAGGCAGGCGCCACGTCGGGGTGGTACCGGAACTTCGCGCCGCTGGTGCTGGACGGCAACGGCCGCCCGCAACCCGCGCCCAATCGCTTCCCCAGCGCCGCCGGCGGCCGTGGCTTCGCGCCGCTCGCCGCCCAGGTGCACGCCATGGGCCTGCGCTTCGGCGTGCACATCATGCGTGGCATTCCGCGCCAGGCGGTCGGGCTGGAGCTGCCCATCGCCGGCAGCAAGTACCGCTGCAACGAGGTGGCCAACGCCGGCTCGACCTGCGCCTGGAACACCGACATGTGCGGCGTCAAGCCCGAGCACCCCGGCGCCTTCGACTGGTACCGCGCCTGGTTTGCCCAGCTGGCCGAATGGGGCGTGGACTTTGTCAAGGTGGACGACATCGCCGCCCCGAACTACCAGGCGAAGGAAGTGGAGCTGATCCGCCGCGCCATCGACGCCACCGGCCGGCCCATGGTGCTGAGCCTGTCGCCCGGCCCGTCGCAGCTGGAGCACGCGGCGCACCTGCAGGCGCATGCCAACCAATGGCGCGTGTGCAACGATTTCTGGGACACCTGGCCCCAGCTGCGCGACAACCTCGTGAACCTGGTGAAGTGGGCGCCGCACGCCCGCGCGGGCGCCTGGCCCGATGCGGACATGCTGCCCGTCGGCAAGATCGGCCTGCGCAACTACGACGAGCAAGGCCGCGGCGAGCGCGAAACCGGTTTCACGCGTGACGAGCAACTGATGATGCTCACGGCCTGGACCTGCGCGCGCAGCCCGCTCATCCTCGGCAACGATCTGCGCAAGCTCGACGACTGGACGCTGCGCCTGGTGACCAACCCCGAGGTGCTGGCGCTGCTGCGCGTGCCCGGGGCACGCGAGTGGCACTCGGTGGCACGGGGCCATCGCTTCGTTTGCACCGGCCCGCAAGGCACCTGGGCGGCGTGGCTGAACACCGGCGAAGCGCCATGGCAGGTGCCACTGCCGGCATGGCTGCCCGACGCCAGCCGCGACTGCTGGGCGCGTGCGGACCTGCCCGCAGGCACCCGCCAGCTCACCATCCCACCCCATGGCGCGCGGCTCGTGCGTTGCGCTTGAACACCTGACTGCGAGTTGCCATGAAACGTCGAGACCTCTTCGGCCTGATGGTCTGCACTGCGGCGGGTGCGCAGGCGGCCCCCACCGGCAAGGCCGTCTCCCATCCTTCGGCGCTCGATGCCGCTGGGCAGCTGCGCGCCCTGCCCATGGACGGGCCACCTGACGGCTTCGGCTGGCGGCGCGTCGCCGAGGGCCTGCAGTTCCGCTCTAGCGGGCTGACCAAGAGCGTGCTCTTCTACGGCCCGGGCCTGGTACGCGTCGCCGCCCACCTCGGCCAGGCCCACACTACCCAGCCGAGCCTCGTCGTCGTGGCGCGGCCGCAAGCCGTTGCTTTCGACGTGAAGGAGACCGGCGACCAGCTCGCGCTCACCGGCGCAGGTCTGCGCATCACGGTGGACAAGCGCAGCGGGGCGCTGGCCTTCTTCGCCGCCGACGGCCGGCTGCTGACGCGCGAGCGCGAGCAGGCACCCATCGAACTCAAGCAAGTCGAGATCGCCGGCAGCCCCAGCTACACGCTGACGCAGACCTTCACACTGACGCCCGACGAGGCCCTCTACGGCCTGGGCCAGTACGACGAGCCCTACATGGACTACCGCGGTCGCGACGTGCTGATGGTGCAGACCAACATCGGCATCGTCGTGCCCTTCCTGGTCTCCACGCGGCGCTGGGGCCTGCTGCTGGACGTCTATTCCAAGATGACGTTCCGCGACCGGCCCGAGGGCATGAGCTTCACGGTCGAGAGCGCGCCGGCCGGCGCCGACTACTACCTCACGGCCGGCCCCGACATGGACGCCGTCATCCGCGGCTACCGCCACCTGACCGGAAGCGCGCCGATGTTCCCCAAGGCCGCCCTGGGGCTGTTCATGAGCAAGGAGCGCTACCAGACCCAGCAGCAACTGCTGGACGTCGTCAAGCGCTTCCGCGCCGACCACTTCCCGCTCGACTACATCGTGCAGGACTGGCAATACTGGGGTGGCGAGAAGAACGGTGTCTGGGACGGCAAGTGGAGTGGCATGGTCTGGGACGCCGGGCGCTTCCCCGACCCCGCCGGCATGGCGCGCGAGCTGCACGGCAAGCTCAACGTCAAGCTGATGGCCTCCATCTGGCCGAGCGTCGGCAACGACACGGACCTGGCCCGCGAGCTGGATGCCAAGAAGCTGCGCTTCGAGCCGCTGCACTGGATCTCCAAGAAGGCGCGCATCTACGACGCTTTCAGCGCCGAGGGTCGCCGTATCTACTTCAAGCATGCCAAGAAGGGGCTGCTGGACATCGGCGTGGATGCCTTGTGGATGGACGGCACCGAGGTCGAGGTGGGCGGCGCCGCCCACGACGCGCGCGAGGTCGAGGCCGACATCAAGAAGCTGGGCATGACCGCGATGGGCGACACCACGCGCTACCTCAACGTCTACACGCTGGTGACGACGCGCGGCGTCTACGAGGGCCAGCGCGCCGGGAAGGACCTGGGCGGCAAGCGCGTGCTGACGCTGACGCGCTCCGCCTGGGCCGGGCAGCAGCGCTATGCAGCCATGTCCTGGTCCGGCGACACGACGGCCTCCTGGACCACGTTCCGTGCGCAGATCGCCGGCGGTCTCAACGTCGCGATGGCCGGCCAGCCCTACTGGACGCAGGACACCGGCGGCTTCTTCGTCAACTACGGCGGCGGCCAGCACAACCCGTCCTGGCGCGAGATGTACGCGCGCTGGAACCAGTTCGGCATCTTCAACCCGGTCTACCGCATCCACGGCACCAGCGTCGACCGCGAGCCCTACCTGTTCAAGACGCTGGACCCGCAGGTCTACGCCTCGCTTCTGAGCGCCGCGCAGCTGCGCATGCGCCTGCTGCCCTATCTCTACGGCCTGGCCTGGCGCAGCACGCAGGACGGCTACACGATGATGCGCGGCCTGGCCATGGACTTCCCCGACCAGCCGGCGCTGCGCAAGGTCGACGACACCTACATGTTCGGCCCCGCCTTCCTGGTGCAGCCGATCACGCGGGCCATGTTCCATCCCGAGGCCCCGCCGCCGCTGACCGTGCCAGCCACGCAGTTGCGCACCCCCGACGGCCAGCGCGGCCTGGTGCTGGAGTACTTCGACGGCATGAACTTCGAAAAGCCGGCGAGCCGCACTGTCGACACCGTCGTGGCCCACCACTGGCCCGATCCGCCGCTGGGCAGCATCCCACCGGGGCTGAAGGGCCTGAGCAACTTCTCGGTGCGCTGGACAGGCGAGATCACCGTGCCGGAGAGCGGCGAGTACGAACTGGGCGTCGAGGGCGACGATGGCTTCCGCATGTGGCTGGACGACAAGCTGGCCGTCGACGACTGGGCCATGGGCGCCGCCCGCTTCAAGGGTCAGGTCATGATGCTGCGCGAAGGCCAGGTGCTGAAGGTCCGCGTGGACTTCTTCCAGGCAGGCGGCGGCCGCGTGCTGCGCCTGGCTTGGCGCACGCCCGCCCAGCGGCGCGAGGCGGCCGAGGCCCAGCGCAAGATCGACCAGAGCCAGGCCACGCTGTTGCCGGCGGGTTGCGACTGGTTCGACTTCTGGACCGGCAAGCAGCACACCGGCGGTGGCCGCGTCGAGCGCGACTACACGCTGGACCAGTTCCCGCTGTTCGTGCGCGCCGGCTCGGTCGTGCCGCTGGGCCCCGTCGTCGAGCACACCGGCCAGGACCACGACGCGCCGTGGGAGATCCGCATCTACCCCGGCGCCAACGCAAGCTTCATCCTCTACGACGACGACGGCGAGACCTACCGCTACGAACGCGGCGAGCGCGCCACCACCGCGCTGCGCTGGGACGACGCGCGCCGCACGCTGCATGTCGGCGTCCGGCAGGGTCGCTTCCCCGGCATGGTCGCGCGCCGCGAGCTGAACGTTCGCTTGATGGCGTCGTCAGGCCAGGACGAGCAGACGCGCACCGCGCAGTACGACGGCCGCGGCCTGGCGCTCCACTTTTCCAAAGAACACGAGGCACGATCACCATGAAGAGGACCCTGCTGGCCTGCGCCCTCGCGCTAGCCACCCTTCAACCCACCCTGGCCCAGGACGCCAAGAGCCCGCAAGGCCGCCCAGACTGGCCCGGCGCCGGCCGGCTGTTCGCCGGGGTCAACTACCAGCCCGTGGACCGCACGCTGGAACAGGTGAAGTCCGACGTCGCGTTGATGAAGCAGTCCGGCTTCAGGGTCGTGCGCATGGGCGACCTGGCCTGGGACTATTTCGAGCCCGAGGAGGGGAAGTTCGACTTCAAGCACTTCGACGCCGTGATGGCCGAGGTGCATGCCGCCCGCATCCAGGTCATCCTCGACATCCCCGGCGCGCCGGCACCGATGTGGCTGCACCACAAGTACCCCGGTGTGGACATCGTCAACCAGGCCGGCACGCGCCTGGCGCCGGCCGAGCGCTACATGGACAACACCGCCGACCCGGACTACCGGCGCCTGGCCACCCGCATGGCCGACACGCTGGTCAAGCGCTATGCCAAGCACCCCGCCGTGCTCGCCGTGGGCTATGACAACGAGATCGGCAACAGCTTCATGTCCTACTCCGAGGCCGACCGCAAGCGCTTCGTCGAATGGCTGAAGAAGCGCTACGGCAGCATCGAGACGCTGAACAAGGCCTGGGCCACGCAGCGTTGGTCGCGCCGCGTCGGCCAGTGGGACGAGGTGCGCCTGCCCCTGGCCGACGGCCCTGGGCCCGCCGAGCGCTACCTCGACCTGCGGCGCTTCTGGTCCGACATGACCCTCGCCACGCTGGCCGACCGGGAGGCGGTGCGACGCAAGCACACGCCGGACAAACCGGTGCTGTCCAACTACTGGGACTGGTCCGGCCGCAAGGGCTTCGACTACCTGGGCAGCTACCGCGATCACACCACCTTCGGCGCGATGGGCTTCTATGCCGGCGACGCCATCAACGGCGGCTGGGAGGCGGCGCTGATCAAGGGCGGCATGACGGTGCCCACCTGGTTCAACGAGTTCACGGCCGGGGGCGGCGGCTCCTACGGCAGCAAGGGCTGGTCGCGCATGTGGGCGCACTTCGTGCTGCTGATGGGCGGACAGGCCGCGCTCGCCTGGACCTTCAACAGCCACCTCGGCGGCGAGGAGCAGGCGCTGTGGGGCCTGATCGACCATGACGACCGACCCTCGTGGCGGCTGGCCGAATGGGCCCGCATTGCCGGCGACTACACCAAGCTGGAGAAGCTCGGCTTCCCGCGCAAGGTCGAGCCCAAGGTGGCCATCGCCTATTCCTTCGACAACGTGCATGCCACCAGCCCCAACGGCCCGAGCAACACGGTGCGCCAGTACATCAAGGCGCCCTACATCAAACAGGCGCACGGCGCCTTCGAGCCGCTGCTGAAGGACAACATCGACGTGGCCGTCATCAAGCTCACGTACGAGGACCTCAGCCGCTATCGGCTGATCATCCTGCCGGGCATGTACCTGCTGGACAAGGCCGCCACCGAAGCGGTGCGCAAGTTCGTCGCCGACGGCGGCACGGTCGTCATGACGGCGCAGTCGGCCAAGGTGGACGACAACAACCAATGGCACGCCACGCCCAAACCCGCCGGCCTGACCGACGTCTTCGGCCTGCGCACCAACGAGTTCTACGACTGGGTTGGCACGGTCAAGCTGGGCGACGAGGAGATCAAGGGCACGGTCAACCACTTCGAGGTGCTTGAGCCCTCTACCGCCCAGGTGCTGGCGCGCTTCAGCAACTTCGACGGCCAGCCCCCGGCGATCACGGTCAACAGCTTCGGCAAGGGCCGGGCCGTCTACGTCGCCACCACGGCGCAGGCGCCGATCATGAAGCCGCTGCTGCGCCAGCTCTACACCGAGCTGGGCATAGCGCCCGGCCCCAAGACGCCGGACGGCGTGTACGCCCGCGCCGTCGACGGCCGCGTGCTCTACGTCAACACCAACTGGACGCCGGTGGACGTGCCGATCAGCGGCGCGATGCAGGGCGTGCTGGGCGGCCAGCGTTGGGACAAGACGCTGAAGCTGGAGGCGCTTGGCGTGGAAATGCTGGAACCCCGGAATTGAAGATGGCCCCCGAGAGACGAGAACGAACCCGATGAAGAAGAAGACCTCCGCTCTGCTGCTGGCCCTGCTGGCCGCCACCGCCCAGGCCGACGTGCGCCTGGCCGAAGTGTTCAACGACCACATGGTGCTGCAGCGCGACCGCCCGCTGAACCTCTGGGGCCAGGCCACGCCCGGCCAGACGCTGAGCGTCGACCTTGGCGGCCGCAGCGGCACGGCCCGCGTCGGCGCCGATGGCCGCTGGCGGGTGCAGCTGGCGCCGCTGCCGGCCGGCGGCCCGCACCGCCTCGTCGTCAAGGGCGACCAGACCGTCGTACTGAACGACGTGCTGGTCGGTGACGTCTGGCTGCTCGGCGGCCAGTCGAACATGGAGTGGCCGCTGGCGCAGACCGACACCGGCCCGCAGGAAGTGGCCTCGCCGCAGAACGCGCAGCTGCGCCACCTGCGCGTGCCGCTGCGCGCCAGCGTGCAACCCGAAGCCGACATCGCGCCCGCGCCCTGGGTCGTTGCGGAGCCCGGTCGCGTGGCCGAGTTCAGCGCCATCGGCTACCACTTCGCGCGCCAGATGCAGGCCGTGCAAGGCGTGCCCATCGGCCTGATCAACACCGCCTGGGGCGGCTCCATGCTGGAGACCTGGATGAGCCGCGACGCGGCGCTGCGCGACCCCGACCTCGCCCCCGCGGTGCGCGCCTTGCCGGCTGACAACGCTGCCTTCACCGCGGCGCTGGGCCAGCGCATGCTGCCCCGCATCGCCGCCTGGCAGAAGGGTCTGCCGGTGGAGGGTGCGGACGCCTCGGGCTGGTCTGCCGCTGCCGACATCGACGCCGACTGGCCCACGCTGCAGGCGCCCGGCAACTGGGAAGGCCAAGGACTGGCCGATGTCGACGGCGTCGTCTGGATGCGCAAGCGTGTCGAGCTGAAAGCCGCCCAGGCCGCGGGAGCGGCGGAGCTGCACCTGGCCAAGGTGGACGACTGCGACGAGGTCTGGGTCAACGGCCAGAAGGTCGGCGGCCAGTGCGGCTGGGAGCAGGCACGCCACTACACACTGCCGGCCGGCCTGCTGCGCGCGGGCGCCAACTGGATCGCCGTGCGGGTGACCGACACCGGCGGTGGCGGCGGCATCCATGGCGAGGCCGCCGACCTGCGTCTGGACACGGCGGCTGGCACCGTGTCGCTCGTCGGCCCCTGGCGGGCACGCGTCGAGAAGCTCGTGGTGGCTGGCGGCCCCGTGGCGAACAACGCCCCGGCCCTGGGCCACAACGGCCTCGTCGCACCGCTGCAAGGCCTGTCCGTGCGCGGCGTGCTCTGGTATCAGGGCGAGGAAAACTCCGGGCGCGCGGCGGCCTATGCCGACGGCTTCAAGCGCCTCATCCAGGACTGGCGCAGCCAGTTCGCCGACCCCGACCTGCCCTTCTTCTTCGTGCAACTGGCCTCCTGGCGGCCCATGGCCGAGAACCGGCCCGACGGCAACGGCTGGGCCGAACTGCGCGCCAGCCAGGCCGCGGCCCTGGCCCTGCCCCACACCGGCATGGCCACGGCGATCGACGTGGGTGATGCGATCGACATCCACCCGCGCAACAAGCGCACCGTGGGCCAACGCCTGGCCGCGCTGGCGATGCACGAGCTGGGCCTGCGCACCGCCCCGGCCACGGGCCCTCGCCTGATCGGCCATCAGTCGAAAGGCGGCGAAATCGAGCTGCGCTTCGACACCACCGCCGGCGGCTTGCGCACGGCACGCACCGGCGAGCCGCTGCGCGGCTTCTACCTGGCGGGCGCCGATCGGCGCTGGGTGCCGGCCGAAGCCCGCTTCGACGGCGACCGCATCGTGCTGCGCAGCGCTGCTATGCCGTCGCCTGTCGCTGCGCGCTATGCCTGGGTCAACAACGCGAGCGAAGCCAATGTGGTCGGCGGCGACGGCCTGCCCCTGCCGCCGCTGCGCACCGACGACTGGCCGCTGGAGTCGGCAGCGCGGCGCTACGGGCGCTGAGCCCGACGTCCGTTCGACGCACCGCTCAACGGCGCTCTTCCCATCCCCTCAAGTGAATCTCTGCATGCACCACCTCATCCGACGCGCCGCTCGTACCGTCGCGCTGCTCTGCTTCATCGCCATCACGCCCGCCCACGCCGACGGGACGCTGAAGCTGGAGGCTCCCAAGCCCAATGTCGCGCCGACCCCGCCGATGGGCTGGAACTCGTGGAACAAGTTCGACTGCAACGTCAGCGAGCAATTGATCCGCCAGCAGGCCGACGCCATGGCTGCGTCCGGCATGAAGGACGCCGGCTACCAGTACATCGTCATCGACGACTGCTGGCAGAAGAGCCGCGATGCCGACGGCAACATCCAGGCCGACCCCGAGCGCTTCCCGTCGGGCATCAAGGCACTGGCCGACTATGTACACGCCAAGGGCCTGAAGTTCGGCCTCTACTCCGACGCCGGCTCACTGACCTGCGCCGGCCGCCCGGGCAGCGCCGGCCGCGAGTTCCAGGACGCGAGCCAGTACGCCAAATGGGGCGTGGACTTTTTGAAGTACGACTGGTGCAACACCGGCACCCGCAACGCCGAGGCGGCCTACACCGTCATGGCCAAGGCCCTGCGCGAGTCCGGCCGCGACCTCGTGTTTTCCATCTGCGAATGGGGCACCGACCATCCCGAGCGCTGGGGCCCGAYGGTGGGCCACCTGTGGCGCACCACCCATGACATCTACGACGGTTGGGAAAGCACGAAGGACAAGGGGAATGGCATGACCAACATCCTGGACATGCAAGCCGCGCGCGGCGGCCAGTCGGCGCCCAATGCCTGGAACGACCCTGACATGCTGGAAGTGGGCAACGGCGGCATGACGACGACCGAGTACGAGTCGCACTTCTCGCTGTGGGCCATGCTGGCCGCGCCGCTGATCGCCGGCAACGACCTGTCGAAGATGGACGCCGACACGCTGCGCATCCTCACCAACAAGGACGTCATCGCCGTCGACCAGGATCCGCTGGGCCAGCAAGGCCGCCGCGCGCTGAAGCAAGGCGACCTCGAGGTCTGGGTCCGTCCGCTGGCAGGTGGCGAGTACGCCGCGGTGCTGTTCAACCGCGGCAAGACGCCGGCCGACATGAAGGTGGCTTGGGAACAGCTCCAGTTGCCCGTCGACCGGAAGGCCGACGTGAAGGACCTGTGGAGCAAGAAGGTCACGAAGGGCGCGCGCGGCAGCTACGGCGGCAAGGTGGCGCCACATGGCGTGATCATGGTGCGCATCAAGGCCGCGCCATGACGGGGACGGTGAACGCCTGCCACCCGACGCGGATGACCGAGTCGCTGCCGGGTCCGTCATGCGGATGAAGTCACTGCTGCTCACTCTGGCGGTTCTGGTCTGCGGCGCCCAGGCCGATGCGCTGACCGTGAAGGACGCCAAGTCGCTGGAGTCCGCCCTGCAGCGGGCGCGGACCGACAAGCGCATCCGCCGCATCGAACTGGCTGCTGGCAACTACCAGCTGTCGGCGCCCATCGTCATTGATGAGGCGCTGTCGGGCACGGCAGACGAGCCTTTCGTGCTCGCCGCGGCGCCGGGTGCCCAGCCCGTGCTGAGCGGCGCGACGTCGCTGCCGGCACTGCGCTGGGAGCGTTGGAAGGACGGCCTCTGGCGCGCCCGGTTCGCTGGCGCAGCGTTCCAGCGCCTGTGGCTGGGGCAGCACATGCTCGTCCGCGCCCGCTACCCCAATGTCGACCCGGCCAACCCGGGCTTTGGCGGCGCAGCGGACGCCACCTCGCCCGAGCGCGTGGCGCGCTGGCGTGCCCCGCAAGGCGCCGTGCTGCATGCGCTGCATGGTTATGGCTGGGGCGGGCTGCAGATCCCCATTCTCGGCAAGAAACCCGACGGCAGCCTCCTCTATGGCGAACAGCTGGCCAACAACCGAGTCATGACGCCGAGCGACAAGGACCGTTACGTCGAGAACGTGCTGGAAGAGCTGGACGCGCCTGGCGAGTGGTTCCACGACCGCCGCGAGGGCTGGCTCTATTTCAAGCCACTGGCTGGCGAGCGGCCGCCGGCACGAGGCTTTCGCGGCAGCGCGCAAGAAGCCCTGATCCGCATAGAGGGCAGCAAGGCTCAGGTGCAGCACGTTCGGGTTCTCAACCTGGTGTTCCGGGAAACGGAGCCCACCTTCCTGAAGGCCACCGAGCCGCTGCTGCGCTCGGACTGGAAGTTCCATCGCGTCGGTGCCGTGACCATCGAGAACGCCGGCGACGTTCGCATTGAGGGCTCCGAGTTCATCGACCTCGGCGGCCACGCCATCGTCGTCAGTGGGCGCGTACAGCGCGTGACGGTTTCGGGCAACCACATCCACGACATCGGCGGCACGGCCGTGGCCTTCGTCGGCCGGGCGGAGGCCGTGCGTTCACCGCTGTTCGAGTACCACGAGCAGCTGGACGTCGCAGCCATCGACCGCACGCCCGGCCCGAAGTCGGACGCCTATCCCAAGGACTCCGAGGCGAGCGACAACCTCATCCACGACATCGGCCAGATCGACCGCCAGGCCACCGGCGTGCAGATCGCGATGGCCGCGCGCATCACGGTCGACCACAACAGCATCTACCGCATGCCGCGGGCCGGCATCAACATCGGCGACGGCACCTGGGGCGGCCACCGCATCACCCACAACGACGTGTTCGACACCGTGCGCCTGACCGGCGACCACGGCAGCTTCAACAGCTGGGGCCGCGATCGCTTCTGGCACCCCGACCGCGCCGAGATGGACCGCCGGGCGGCTACCTACCCCGTGCTGGCGCTGCTGGATGCCATGGAGCCCATCGTCATGCGTCGCAACCGCTGGCGCTGCGACCACGGCTGGGATGTGGACCTGGACGACGGCGCCTCCAACTACGTCATCGAAGAGAACCTGATGCTGGCCGGTGGGCTCAAGCTGCGCGAGGGCTTCCAGCGCATCGTGCGCAACAACATCCTCGTGGGCGGCAGCTTCCACCCGCATGTGTGGTTCGACAACGGCGGTGACGTGTTCGAGTCCAACCTCGTCATGGGGGCGCACCAGCCGGTGGAGATCAAGCGTTGGGGGCGCAGCGTCAACCGCAACCTCTTCATCGCCGAGGCCGACCTGCGAGCCGCCCAGGCCCGCGGCACCGACGCCGATTCGGTCGCCGGCGACCCGCGCTTCGCCGCGCCGGAACGTGGCGACTACACGGTCACGAACGCGGCACTTGCCGCGCGCGCCGGCTTCGTCAACTTCCCGATGGATGACTTCGGCGTGCGGCCGGCGCGGCTGAAGGCGCTGGCGGAGCAGCCCGAATTCCCCATGCCCCGGGCGCTGAGCCAGGTTGCAACGCTGCAAGCCGTGCAACTGCAGGGCCTGAGCCTCAAGCCCGTCGAGACCCTGGGAGAGCAGTCGGCCGCCGGCCTCGGCGACAAGGCCGGCCTCATCGTGCTGGCGGTCGAGGCAGGCAGCGCCGGCGCGGCCGCCGGCTTGCAGGCACGCGACGTCATCGTCAGCGCCGCCCAGCAACCGATCAGCGATGTCGCGACCCTGCAGTCGCTGCTGGCCGCAGGCCCGCGCGTCGAACTCACCATCGTGCGCAACCAGGCGCGCGTCCTGCTGCATTGGCCGCGCCGGGCCGCCGAAGCGAATCCGAGCAAACCATGATCCCAACGTCAAACATCAACATGAGACAAGCTTCCCTCTTTTCCTGGGTGTCCTGGGCCCTCGCACTGGCCTTCGCCGTGGGCAGCGCCAGCGCTGCCGACGGCGCGCGCCAGCGCACCCGCATCGACGAGGGCTGGCGCTTCGCGCTGGGCCACGCACAGGACCCGGCGAAGGACTTCGACCACGGCACGCGGTCGTTCTTCTTCGCCAAAGCCGGCTTTGGCGACGGCCCCGCCGCGGCGGACTTCGAGGACCGGCCATGGCGCCGCGTCGACCTGCCACACGACTGGGCCGTGGAGCTGCCGTTCAGCTCGCACGGCAGTCCGGCGCACGGCTCCAAGGCCATCGGCCGGGGCTTCCCCGAGAACAGCATCGGCTGGTACCGGCGTGAGCTGGCCGTTCCCGCGTCGGCGCGCGGCCAGCGCATCGCGCTGGAGTTCGATGGCGTGTTCCGCGACAGCGTTGTCTGGGTCAACGGCCACTACCTGCACCACGAGGCCAGCGGGTACTCGAGCTTCAACGTCGACATCACCGACTACCTGAACTTCGGCGGGCGCAACGTCGTCGCGGTGCGCGTGGACGCCACCACGCCGGAGGGCTGGTGGTACGAAGGCGCGGGCATCTACCGCCATGTCTGGCTGACGCAGACGGCGCCGCTGCACGTGGCGCCCCAGGGCAGCTTCGTGCGCGCCACCGTCGCCGGCGACCACGCTGAGGTGGCCGTCGACACCACGGTGCTCAACGGCGGCAATGCGGCCGAGTCCTTCAGCCTGCAACACGAGTTGCGCGACCCCGCCGGCCGCATCGTCGCCCGCGCCAGCGTGCCGGCTGGCCGAGTGGCCGCCGACGCCAGCCTGGACGTGACGACCCGACTGAGCGTCAAAGCGCCGCAGCTGTGGTCACTGGAGACGCCGCAGCGCTATACGCTGACGACCCTCGTCAAGCGCGGCGCCGAGGTCGTCGACCGTATCGACACGCCCTTCGGCATCCGCACCATCCGCTTCGATGCCAACGAGGGGTTCTTCCTCAACGGCCGCCACGTCAAGCTGCACGGCGTCAACAACCATCAGGACCATGCCGGCATCGGCATCGCCCTGCCCGACGCCATGCACGAGGCGCGGCTGAAGATGCTCAAGGGCATGGGCGTGAACGCCATCCGCTCGGCACACCATCCGGCCACGCCCGAGTTGCTGGATGCCTGCGACCGGCTCGGCATCCTTGTCATCGACGAGCACCGCATGATGGGCACTGCGCCGCAGATCCGTGACGAGCTGGAGCGCATGGTGCGGCGCGACCGCAACCACCCGTCGGTGATCCTGTGGTCGGTGGGCAACGAGGAATGGGCCATCGAGAACACCGAGATCGGCACGCGCCTGGCGCAGCAGATGCAGGCCATCGTGCGCCGCCTGGACCCGACCCGGCCCGCAACGCTGGCCGCCTCCAGCTCGGGCCAGGCCGAGGGCACATCGGTCGGCTCGCAGGTCATCGGCTTCAACTACAAGGGCCAGCATGACATCGACGCGATGCACCGGCGCTTCCCCGACCGAGCATCGGTCGTTACCGAGGAAGGCCTGACCTACGCGACGCGCGGCATCTACACCGACGACCCGGCCCGCGTGCACATCGCCGCCTACGACAAGCGCTCAGGGGGCGACTCGACCTCGAGCATCGAGGAGGCCTGGCGCTTCAACGCCGAGCGCCCCTTCCTGGCCGGCGTGTTCTTCTGGACAGGCTTCGACTACCGCGGCGAGACCACGCCCTTCGGCTGGCCCGCCGTCTCGTCGCAGTTCGGCATGATGGACACGACCGGCGCGCTGAAGGACAGCGGCCAGTACCTGAAGGCCGCCTGGACTGCCGAGCCCATGGTGCACGTGCTGCCGCACTGGAACTGGCCGGGTCGCGAAGGCCAGCCCGTCGACGTGCGCGTCTACGCCAACACCGACGAGGTCGAGCTGCTGCTGAACGGCAGCTCGCTCGGCCGCAAGGCGCTGCAACGCTACGGCCACCTGCAGTGGAGCGTGCCCTACGCGCCGGGCAGCCTGGTGGCGCGCGGCTACCGAGCCGGCCAACTCGTCACAACGCAGACCGTGGCCACCACGGGCGACGGCGCCGCGGTGCGGCTGACCGTCGACCGCGCGCGGCTGCGCGCCGGCGGTGACGATGTCGCGGTGGTCACCGTGAACGTCGTCGACCGCGAGGGCCGCGTCGTTCCCACCGCGGCCCATCGCGTCGCGTTCGAGGCCAGCGGGCCGGTGCGGCTCATCGGCATGGGCAACGGTGACCCCGGCTCGCACGAGGCCGACCGACCGACCGAACTGCATCGCTACGCAGCCGCCACGCGCTGGCGCCACCGCAGCATCGCCCGGCAAGAGGAGGCGGCCGCGCTGATGGCCGGGACAGGTGGCACCGGCGACGCCGGCTGGCGTGACCCCTTCGCCTGGGTTCCGCCGGAGCAGCAGCCCGCCGACAGTGCCTGGAACGTGGTGCAGGCCACTATCACACGCAAGGCGCCCGCCGGCGAACGCCAGGTGCTGCTCCTGGGCGAGATCGCGCCGGGCGTGCAGTTCCATCTCGACGGTCGCCCGGTCTCGGTGCGACAGGAGGCTGGCATGGCGGTCATCGATTTGGACCCGACTGCGGGCGCCGAGGCCACACTGACCGCCGTCTTCCCGACACCGGCCGGTGGCACGCGCGCGCTGTTCGACGGCGCGCAGGGCGGCCGCCGCTGGGCCACGCTGCGCACCACCACACCGGCCGCACCCTGGCAGCGCAGCGTGTTCAACGGCCAGGCCCAGGTGATCCTGCAGTCCACCGGCAAGGCCGGGGACGGCGGCCGCGCCACGCTGCGCGCCGTCAGCGACGGCCTTGCGCCTGCTGCGACGGTGATCGAGATCTTCTGAACGCCGACAAGTCTTACAGGCTGCCGGACAACAGCCGAACGTCACAAAACAACCTATGACCTCGCCCTCTCACGATCCCGCTCCGCCGACCGCCGAACCTGCACAGCCGCCGCGATGGGGCCGCCGGTTCAACGGCTACGCGCTGACCATTGCGGTGATCTTCCATCTGCTGCTGCTGATAGCGGTGCTGTCGTGGCGCTCGCGGGTGCCGCCACCGATCAAGCCTCGCAATTCGCAGATCAGCATCGTCGAAGTCAAGCAGCCGCCCAAGCCCCCGGAACCCGCGCCGCCTGTGCCCAAGCTGCCAGAGCTACCGCCGCCTAACATGCCGGCCCTGCCCGACCTGCCGCCCATCGAGGTGACCAAAGTCGAACCGGTGCCGCAGGCCGTCGCACCGGTGGTGGCGGTTGCGCCGGCGCCCGCTCCGGCCGTGGTCAGCATGGCGCCGCCGCCTCCTCCTCCCGCGGCCGCCAGCAGCGCGGTGCCGCCCAAGTTGTTTGAGGAATGCGCCGACTCGCCGGACCGGCCGATGGTGGCAGAGGTCTATCGCCTGCGCGAAGGCACCACGTCAGTGAACGAGATGCGTCGGCGCAAACCCGTCAAGACCGTCTGCCTGGCCCAGCTCGACATCACGCCGCGTGACTTCCGTGACGGCTTCCCAGGCCTGGACGTGAACGAATGGTTCGGGCTGGACATCCGCTTCACGGTCAACATGCCGCAGGACATCACCATGGATCTCATGCTGCTGTCGGATGACGGGGCCATCCTCACCGTGGATGGCGTGGAGGTGATCAACAACGACGGCATCCATGCGGCGAGCCCGCTGATGGAGACAGTGAAGCTGGCCAAGGGGCCACGCAACTTCCGCGTGCGTTACTTTCAAGGACCTGGCTTTGGTCTGGCGCTGATGTTGGGCTGGAAGAAGCCGGACGGCAAGGACTACCAGTACATCCCCCGCCGGCTGCTCGGCCGCCCCCCGGCCGCCGCTTCCGCGCCGGGATAGCCCGCGTCGTGAAAAGACCTTGGCATCGCGTCCCCATGATTGCGCTGCTGGCGCTTTTGCAGTTCCAAGCGCTGGCGCAGCCGGCCAGCCGCAGAGCTCTGCTTGACGAGGCAGAGCAACTGGCCTTGGAGGCTCAGGTCTTGGACACCCAGTGGCAGCCTGTTCGATACCGGAACAAGGCGACAGCCGCTGAGATTCATGCCAAGGCGGTCGACGCCATGTCGCGGGCCATCGCCATATGGGACCGACTGGATGTGCCGGATCTTGTCGGCGCGGGTCTGACCGAGTTGTCGAGGCAACAGATCACCTTTGGCGATGTGGATGCTGCCGTCGCGACCGACCATCGCCTCATCGACCACTGGCGCGCGCGTGGAAATACCCCGAAGGAAGGCGAGGCCTACATCGAACTGGCTAGACGGCTCGAGGCGGGTCGGCAAAGCACCGAAGCGCTCGCCCGGTTGGAGCAGACCATCGCGTTTGCCCAAGCCAATCACCTGGAATATGTCTATGCGAACGCCCTGTCGCTCAAAGCCGTTTGGTTGAAGGTTCAGGGTCGGGAGTCAGAAGCGGAAGCAGCGCAGCAAGTGGCTTCAAAGGCAATGACCGAGGCTTTGGGCTCCGCGCAAAAACTTTTTGTTGAACCGAAAGCTCGAATGCCGGAACGCTGGCTTGACCTGCCGGCAGCGCCCATGTTTGCCGAACTGCTGGTGCTTGACCAAAGGCTGCGTCTGGTTTTGACGAATCGCAGCACCAAGTTCATCGAGACCGTCAGCCTGGGCTGCGCCGCTGATGACGGCGGGAAATGGAGGCTTGGCAGACCCCTCTTTTCAACAAGCATCAATCACGGCGGCGTTCATCCCAACGGCCACTTTGACGTCACGAGCGCATTTGCCGATACAAGAAGCTGGTGGACGGATCGGCCCATGGGCTGTGAGGAAGGCCGCCCCACGGTTGTCGAAGTGCTCTTTGCCGACGGTGCGAAATGGAGGCTGGCCACCGATGCGCCGGATGAATGCGGCGTTATGTCAGGTATGCCGTCACAGCGGCGAAGCGTGCTTCCAGCACAGCTGCAGTCGCTTCGGCGCCGGGATAGGCAAGGGCCCCAGCAGCAGCGGCCTGCGGTAGCGGCAAGCTTCACTTGCGCTCAAAGCGCCAGTGATCGAACTCAAACATCGTCGGCTCGCCTTGACCCCTGAAGATGAGGTAGAGGTCGTGCAGGCCCGTGGCGCCCGAGACCGGCACGCTTTGCTGTTGCCACTGATCGCGGCCGCCGGTGGGGGCCACCGCCAGGGTGCCGAGATGCGGTCCATCGACGCTGTCGAGCCGCAATTCAATCTTGCCGCCTTCCGTCTCACTGGCCAGATTGGCGACGAAACGGGCCGCGCCCTTGCTGCCAAAGTCGACGCCGTTGACCTTGATGTAGCTGAGATCGGTGATGCGCGTGACGACCATGCCGACCTTGTCACTGCGCGCCGTCTTGATGCCAGGCGCCCAGTCGAACTGGCGATCCCGATCCCGCTTCAGGCGCGACGTCCAGGCCATGGTCTCGGCCTCCACGCGTTCATAGGGCGACAAGGGTTTGAGAGGAGCGACGCCGGTGTTGTCCCACCAGGGGAGCATGTTGATGGTGCCGTCCGCGTTGTAGTCGAACCGGGTCACGGTGACGGAGCGGCGTTCGCGATGGATGGGCGTGTCGGCAAAGTTCAGCCGGTAGTTGAACCCGAACAGATAGGACCCACCCATGTAGTCGACGATGCCCGGGTGGTTGCCGGTCGAGTTGGTGTTGTGGTCCATGATGTCGCCCTTGTAGACCCAAGGGCCGGTGGGCTTGTCGCTCATGGCGTAGCCGATGCCTTCGGGGCAGCAGGCCGACGCGTAGGCCATGTAGTACTTGCCCTGGCGCTTGTAGAACCAGGGGCCTTCCTGGTAGTTGCGCGGTTTGCCCTCGGCCTGCTGGATCTCGCCGCTGTAGGAGATCATGTCCGGGTTCAGCTTCACGTARTACAGGTTCGGGTTGCCCCAGTACATATAGGCCTGCCCGTCGTCGTCGACGAAGACCGTGGGGTCGAARTAGCCGATGCCCTTGTCGATCAGCGGCTTGCCCAGSRCATCCTTGAACGGCCCCTCGGGCTTGTCGGCCACCGCGACGGCAATCACGCTCTTKGGCCAGCCCTGGACGCTCACCGACGCATAAAGGTAGAACTTGCCATCGCGCTCGACCACCTGGGAAGCCCAGGCATCGTTGTCCTGCACCGCCCAAGGAAAGGTCGCCAGCGACGCCACGACGCCCTTGTCGGTCCAGTTCGACATGTCGGTCGACGTGTAGAGCCGCCAGTTGCGCATCTTGAAGTCGCGGGCTTCGTCCTCGTCCTGCCCGGTGTAGAGGTAGACAACGCCCTTGTGCACCAACGGTGCCGGGTCGGCGGTGAAGCTGGTCTGGACGACGGGGTTCTCAGCCTGGCTCGGCTGCGGCCAGACGCAGGCCAGTACAAGCGCCAGGAGCGGAAGGACGCGCGCCATCATGAGGAAGGGAGTGGGCGCGGCCGGCAGCCCGCTGGCGCCCATCGCGGCGGCCGTGGCCTGCAGCAGCGAGCGGCGGGAAAGTTTCTGTGCCATGGTTGCTTTCAGTGAAAAAGGTGGCTGCTTATGCGAGGCCTGCGCCGCGCAGCTTCAGTGCCACGGCCGGCGTGCCGGCAAGGCCTTCTGGCAGCTTGACCTCCAGCCCTTGCGGCGTGCGTTTGAAGGGCAGGCTGTCGGTCGAACCCACGGCCTCCACGCGCTCGATCACGCCGGGCGCCAGCGCCGAGTCCTGCGCCAGTGCGGCGATGCGCATGACGCCGTCCTTCGGCCAGGCCAGCCCGATGGCGTACAGGGCGCCGGCCTTGGTGGTGAAGCGGATGTCCTGGGCGGTGAAGCCCTTCATCTGGTCTTCGCTGAACATGCCGCCACCGATCTGCGTCGGCCCCTCGCCGAAGCTGCGCCACGGGCGGGTGCCGTGGATGGCCTCGCCGTTGCGGCCCATCCATTCGGCGAGCCCGTCCAGCACCTTGCGCTCATCGGCGTCGATCGTGCCGTCGCCACGCAGCGGGATGGACAGCAGCAGGTTGCCGTTCTTGGAGACGATGTCCACCAGGCGGTGGATGACGCTGGCCGCCGACTTGTAGTGATGGCCCTCGAAGACGCCGCGGTTGTAGTGCCAGTCGCCGATGCAGGTGTCGGTCTGCCAGGGCAGCGGCTCGATGCCAGCGCGCTGGCCGCGTTCGACGTCCTCGACGATGGCCGCACGCCGTTCCTGCGGGATCTCCTTGGCGTTGAGGACGGCCTCCAGCTTGCCGCCGTGCCAGGCCATGCTGGCGTTGTAGAAGTGCGCCGCGATGTCCAGGCCGGCCTGGCCGAGCGGCAGGCCGGTGTTGTCGAAATAGACGAGGTCGGGCCGGTAGCTGTCGATCAGATCGCGGCAGCGCAGGAACCACTGGCGCGTGAACGCCGGGTTCTGCGCCGGGGGCTTCTCGCCCCAGACGCGGTCGTGCTTCTCATGCCACTCGTTGGCTTCCTTCACGGTCTTGATGCCGTCGGGCATCACCATGTTGCGGCCGGTGTAGAGGTCCTGCGGGTCCAGGCCTTCCCACCATTTGCCCTTGCCGTCGGCCTGGGTCAGGTTGAAGGCGTCGTAGCGCTGGCCGGCCAGCGGGCCTTCGGGGTCGTAGCCATAGGCCGTCTGCAGCCAGTGCCAGGCGTGGGCCGAATGGTTGCTGACGCCGAAGCGCATGCCCCTGGCGCGTGCGGCCTTGGCCCAGGTGCAGACGATGTCCTTCTTCGGACCGACGCGCACCGAGTTCCAGGCGTGGTACTTGGAGTCGTAGGCGTCGAAGTTGTCGTGGTGGTTGGCGAGCGAGACGAAGTACTTCGCGCCGGCCTTCGCGTACAGGTCCATCAGCGCTTCGGGATCCCAGTTCTCCGCCTTCCAGCGGTTGTTCATCTCCATGAAGCCGACCTTGGTGGGATGGCCGTAGGTCTTGAGGTGGTGGTCGTACTGCCAGTTGCCCTGCATGTACATGCTGCGGGCATACCAGTCGCCCGCCTCGGGCACACATTGCGCGCTCCAGTGCGCCCAGATGCCGAACTTGGCATCGCGGAACCAGTCGGGCGTTTTGTAGCCGTCGACGAGAGAGTCCCAGTTCGGCTTAAAGGGGGCCGCTGCGGCCTGGGCTGCGGGCAGGCCCGTGGCGCCCATGGTGGCGGCCGTCGCCTGAAGCAGGGAGCGGCGGGAGAGTTGCTGGGCCATGGCTTTCGGTCAGGAAGAGGGCTGCTGCTCATTCAAGACGCAGAGCCCCCAAAACAGATGGCGCGGGACGTTCAGGCATCCCGCGCTCATGGGTGGGCGGGCCAAACCCGCACACTCTTTACTTCGTGCTGTCGACGATGGCCTTGATCAGGTCCTGGAAATACTGCGCACCGGTGGAGCGGTTGAACAGGCCGAACTGGTGGTTGGCGTCGTAGCCGTTGTCCCACCAAACCGGCACGATGCCGTGCTGGAACATGGACTTGGTCACGTACTTGGTCCAGTAGGTGCGGTAGACACCAGCCGGGTCGTACCTGGACTTCAGGATGGCGCCGTACTCACCCATYAGCACCGGCATGCCGGCGTCGACGTAGCGGGTCTTCAGCCTCTGGAACTGCGCGTCGACTTAGGTGGTGCTGCTGCTCGCCGAGACGGCGAGCAGCGGGCTGGTATCCAAGTTCTCATGTCTTACCTTTCAGTGAAGACGCTCGGCCGCTTGTCTCCACCGGTCACGAGCGTTATGTGCCGGCAGGCCTGGCGCCACGATGTGGACGCCAGCCTGTCGACCCTTGCTTCAGTTGCTGAAGAGCATTCCCCGACCGGTACCACTGACGTAGATCCGGCCGTAGATGCCTTGGTCGGCCGCCAACGCGCCGATGCCGCCGAACTGGTGGGCGTCGTCGTTGAAGCGCGTCCAGGTGGCGCCGCCGTCGTCGGAGCGATGCACGCCCCACACGCCGCTGATCACACCCACGACGTAGACCGCCGCCGAGTACGGCGCGCCGGCCTTGGCCTTGCCCAGCGCGATGGCGCTTGCACCCTGCACCTGGGGCCAGGGGTTGCCGGTGAAGATCGACGCGAAGTTGCTGAGCTTGGCCCAGGTCGCGCCCGAATCGGTCGAGTGGTACACCGCGTTGCCGTCGGTCAGCCAGAGATCGCCCTCGACGTTGGGGTTGACCGCCAGCGAGGTGCTGCCGAAGTAGTTCGGTGCCAGCCCGGCGTTCACCGAGCCCTGGCTCAGCGTGAAGGTGTGGCCGCCATCGGTGGACGTGTAGACCTTGCCCGGCGTGCCCCACCAGTGGCCACCGGCATCGTAGGCATAGACCTTGTTCGCGTTCTTGCGATCCGCGACCAGGTGATAGGCGCGGGGGAAGACGGAGTTGATCGCCGGCAGATTGGTCGGCACCCAGGTGGCACCGTTGTCCATGGTGTAGGACGGCACCGAGTAGCCGGGGGCCCAGATCGCCCGGTTGCGCCCGGTGATGGCGATGCTCGCTTCCGTGCCCGTGTTCTCCGCAACGCCCGTCGGGTAGCTGGCGAACTTCGCCCAGGTCTTGCCGCCGTCGCCCGACCACATGCCGTAGCCGGTGTTGTTGCCCAGGTAGACGCCGATGGTGGCCATGTACTGCGGGTCCGACCACGCCATGTCGGCGGCGAAGCTGTTGCTCCAGTCGGTGGCCGGCGTCAGCGTCGGCTTGGTCGCGAGGTTGGTGTGCACCCAGGCGCCGACGTCGCCCATGCTGTTGATCACGGTGTACGTGGCGCCGGCCGGCGGCGTGGCCAGGCCCAGCACGGCGGTCTCCTCGATGCCGTCGACCGTCATGGCCCAGGTTGGCGTGGCCGAGGAGGCGTTGCGTGTCTGCATGACGCCGCCGGAGACGTGCAGGATGTGATTGCGGTCGAAGGGATCGATCTCGACATCGTCGATCCAGCCCCAGGAGACATCGCCCGGTGTCATCGCTTCGATCTCGCGCCAGTTCCGGCCGGCATCGTCGGACAGCTGGAGGATTCGCTGGCCGGGGAAGTTGCCCCAGGTGTTGGTCACCCCCAGCGCAATGCGCGTGGTAGCACCCGTGCCCGAGACGGACACGCCGCCATAGCCGACCGAGTCGTCGCTCCTGAGCAAGGTCCAGTTGCTGCCGTCGAACTTGTACAGACGGGCGGGACCGGCGGAGCCGGGACCGGCGTCCCTGGTGAAGACCACATAGAACATGCCGTCAGCGGCGCGCACCATGTGCGGGATGTGATAGCCGGAGATTGGCACCGCGACCGGGGTCCACGATGCGCCCCCGTTGGTCGACTTGTACAGGTTCGAGGCCAGGCCTGCGGTCTGGACATAGTCCGGCGCGATGGGCGCGTAGATCGTCTGCGTGGCCGTGCCGCTGCCCTTGGTGGCGGTGTCGTAGACGACCGTCTCGACGCCTATCGCGCTGGTGCCGCCCAAGGCATTGACCTGGTCCTGGGTCAGCTTGGCGCTGGACAGCGACGTGACTTGCGCCCAGGTGAGGCCCGAGTCGGCGCTCTTCCACAGGCCGGCCGTGCGCGAGCCGTAGAACAGCGTCGATGGCTTGTTAGGGTCCACCATCAGTCGCTCGCCGATGGCGCGGCCGGGGTTGTTGCCGCCCAGCGGGAAGGGCAGGGCGACATAGGTCCATTGGTCACCGCGGTTGCCGGAGATGTACAGGCGGCCGTTGCCACCGGATGTGTACATGCCGGCGGCCAGGTAGACGCGCTGGTCGTTGTTCGGATCGACGGCGATGCTCTCGACGCCGTGGAAACCGGCCTCGGCCGCACCGAAGCCCAGGCCGTCGGTGATCGGCACCCAGGACAACGTGCCCTGATCCCAGCGGTAGGCGCCACCGATGTCGGTGCGTGCATACAGCAGGTTGGCGGTGGTCGGGTGGAAGACCAGGCCAGTGACGTAGCCGCCTCCACCCCACTTCGCGCTCGTCCAGGTGCCGACCTTGATGGAGAAGGCCTGCTGGGTCTTGGCGCCACAGCTGTTGGTGTAGGTAGCGACGGCCGTACAGGCCGCAGGCGGCTGGATGGTCTGCTCGCGCGCTGCACCGGCGGTGCCGCAGCCGCTCCAGCTCCACATGCCGCCGGACAACGGCTGCGGGCCGAGGATGGCCGAGGCGCCGGTCTTGATGGTGGCCGATGCCGTCTGCGTCCACGCGCCGTTGGCGTTGATGTAGGGCGTGATGGCTGTTGGCGTGCAGGCGGTGCCAAGCGTGGCGTTGGCCGAGCCGGAGTTGTAGCTGCCGGCATTGGTCGTGAACTTGACCCAGTACCAGTAGCGCGTGCCGGTGTTGCCCGAGGCGTCGGTGTAGCTCCTGGCGCTGCTGCCCGGCACGGCGATGCGGATTCGGCCGTTCGGGTCGGCGTCGGTGTCGCGGTAGATCTCCAGCGACGTGACGGTGCCACTGACGGTCCAACCAAGCTGGACGTTGCTGGCGGTGCCGGTGGCCGTCAGGCAGACGGTGGCGCCGCCGCCGCTACCGCAGCTTTGCGCCTGCGCGAGGGTGCCTGCGCTCGCGCCGAAGGCGAGCAGCAGGGCTGGTATCAAGGTTCTCATGTTCTACCTTTCAAGGATGAAAGTGCTCGGCCGGTTGTCTCCTCCGGATGCGAGCGTTATGGAAGGACGTGGCTCAGTACGGGGGCCTACATCCCGACAACGACGATGGTTTTGGGGCGGCAGCTCCAGCACCAGGCCTTGCGGGCCGGGCTTCGCGGAGAACGGCGCGAGCACGACGGCCTGCGGCTGCTGGAAGGTGTTGTGGACGTCCATGGCCAGGCTTCGGCTGGCTGGTGAACGACTCGCCAAGGCGGGCTGCTAGGCGAACCGGACCCGGGCCGTAGAACAGCACGCATTTGGTCATACCGCCTGTCCGGAACGGGAAGCCCTCCACCCAGGGGCCTGCGCAGTTCCCCAACAGGGTGCTCCCCTGGGAGGTGAATATGTTCGTCCTGGCTAGGAACATATGACTCTTGTTGAAGTCTCGGATCGATCAAGCGCTTTATCAACTTTTGATAAAGCGCTTGATCAGATAGTCAAAAATAAATGCGGGACTTCCGCACGCGCATCTTAAATTGGTTGACCAATCAAGCTGACTAGGGGAAAAGCCTAGCAACTTCCCCGCGTACTAGGGGATGGTCAGCTGTCCGCTTCGACGTCCCGGCAAGGTCCGCCTGTGAACAATCTCGACGGGCAAGACGATGTCGCGAGGGCCCTGGTAAGTCTCCTCACGGCGCTGCGCCTCAATCAACTGCATCAAGACCTCAACGGCACGTCGCCCCATCTCAAGCAGGGGCTTGACGCACGGTCGTCATGTGCAGCGGACCGGCCAGCAAGGTGTCGTCGAAGCCTGTAATCGAGATGTCCCGAGGAACGCTCAGCCCGCAGCCCTCTAATGTGTCGATGCAGCCGATGGCGATGGCGTCGCTGCCACAACAGACAGCCTCGGGCAACGGCTGACCGCGGTGGCGTTGCAACCATTGCTGCATGGCCTGCCTTCCCCCTTCGGCGGTGAACAACGTGCGGATCACATGGTCGGAAGCAACTTCTGCCCCGGCGTCGGCATGGGCGCGCAGGAAGCCATCGACACGGCGGTCTGCTCCCTTGACGTTCATCGGACCGCCCACACAGAGAATCCGGCGATATCCAAGCCCGAGCATGTGGCGCGCGATGGCGTAGCCGACCGCTTCATCGTCCGCCTCGACGTTCACCCGCGCCCGCAACAGCCCGCCGGCGTGGATCGTGACCATGGGTGTATGAGGTGGTAGCCAGGCCGTGCTGTCGTCTTCCAGTTGACGCGCCAGCACGACGAGCCCGTCGACGCGTCCGTCACACAAGGCTGGGATGCGCTTGGGCGCTTCTTCCCAGCCGCTGAGTGGAAAGGACGGATGTGGTCTGGTGGGCCTCCATCGCACCTCGCACGACGCCGTTGAACACCTCCAGGAAGTAGAGGTTAGGTGCCTCATTGGCGATGTTGGCAACGAAGCCGATGACATTCGTTCGTTGAAACGCCAGCGCGCGCGGTCGCGTTCGGCCGGTAGCTCAACCGCGCCGCGGCAGCGAGGACCCGCTCACGCGTCTCGGCTCACCCGCGGTTGAGCGGCAGCTTTCTGGAAGCTTGGTAGGCCTGTGCCGACGTCCGCTTCGGGCACTTTTCTGACCCTCAGGCGCCGACTGCCAGCGACAGCACCCAGCCTGAAGCCGACCTACATCCCCGGCGCCCCAACGTCGATTACCTCGATCACGCGCCATCAGCAAGCAGAGGCCGCCACTTAAGTGATCGGCCCCTGCCTCCTGGCCCCTAAATCAAGCTTCGCGCAGCGCCGTCGTCACCGGCAGTGAAGCCGCCCGCACCGCCGGGAACAGCCCGCCGACGAAGCCGATGGCCAGGGCCCACTTGATGCCCTCCCACAGCAGGCCCGGCGACACGGCCAGGTTGAAGCTGAGCTTGCCGACCGAGCCGGCGGCCATCGTCGAGGCCTCGAAGCCGTTGAAGATCAGCCAGGCCACGCAGCCGCCGATGAGGCCGCCGATCAATGCCAGCAACGTCGTCTCCAGCATCACCGCAACGACGACCGGCAGGCCGCGAAAGCCGATGGCACGCAAGGTCGCGATCTCGCGGGCCCGCGCCGCGACGGCGGCGAACATCGTGTTCAGCGCCCCGAACACCGCACCCACGGCCATGATGGAGCCGACGACGATACCGATGATGCGCAGCACCTTGGTCATCTGCTCGCTCTGCTTGGCGAAGAAGTCCAGCGTCGTGCTGGCCTTCACCTTCAGCTGCGGGTTGGCTTCGAGAGCGGCACCGAAGGCCTTGATGGCGGACGGGCTGTCCAGCTTGACCGTGGCCGAGTTGCGACCGCTGCCACGCTTGTAGGCGTCGTTGACGACATTCGCGTCGGCCCAGAGCTCGGACTCCATCGCATCCCCCGAGGCGAAGATGCCGACAATGGTCCAGGGCGAGTTGCCAAGCTTCAGCGTGCTGCCCACCGTCAATCCGGTGAACTGGCGCACCGCACCCTTGCCGACGACGATCTCGCGCAGGCCAGGCTGGAAGCTCTTGCCTTCGATGATCTTGACGTTGGGCCGCACGACGAAGGCGGCTTCGCTGATGCCGCGCACCTGGGCGCTGCCCGATTCGTCGGCCTTGCCGCCCTTGATGGGCAGGTTGGCAGCCACCACCGTCTCGGCCGAAAGAATGGGCTCGCCCTTGGCATTGCGCGCGACGCCCGGGGCCTGCTCGATCTGCACGATGTCCTCGCGGCTCAGCGAGGACGAGACCTCGTTGGCCGAGGCGCCGCGCATGACGATGGCCGTGTCCAGGCTGCCTGAGTTGCGCAGCGTCTGGCCATAGCCCTCGGCCATCGCCAGCAGGGCGACCAGCACACCCACCACGCCAGCGATGCCAACGACGATGACGGCCGACGAGCCCAGGCGTTGCGTCAGCGTGCTGATGCCCACCGAGGCGACCGAGAGGGCCTGCATGCCGGTGCGGAACAGCAGCATCCACAGCCCCAGCAGGGCGAACAGCGCGAGGGCGCCGTACCAGGGCAGGAAGATCCAGCCGACCAGCAGGGCGACCGTGAGGAGGATGAGTCCGAGGTTCTTCAGAAACTTCATGGTCATGCCCTCCCGGCCAATGCGTCGGTGATGTTCACGTGCATGGCGCGCAGAGCCGGCAAGGCGCCGACAGCCAGGCCAAACACCAAGGCCAGCCCGACGCCGGTCATCCAGCTGGCCGCACCCGCGGCCGGCAGGTTCAGTGCACCGCCGCTGCCCGCGCTGACGGCGGGGCCGATGACACTGGCCAGCAGCAGGCCGATGGTGCCGCCGATCAGCAGCAGCAGCACCGACTCGGCCAGCACCATGGACAGCACGCTCTCGCCCGAGAAGCCCAGCGTCTTCAACACCGCGATCTCGCCGGTGCGCTCGCGCACGGCCTGCATCATGGTGTTGCCGGCCAGCAGCAGCAGCGTGAAGAAGACGGCGCCCATGATGGAGGTGACGATGAGGTTGATGTCGGCCACCTGCTTCATCCAGCTGGACATGGCGGCTGCCTCGGTCTGGGTGCGCGTCTCGTGGTCGGAGTTGGCCGAGATCTCGTCGATGGCCTTGAGCACGCGGTCGGCCTGGTTGACGTCCTTCACGCGCGTCACATACCAGCCGGCCTGGCCCTGGTTCCAGGGCGTCGTATCGTCGAAGTACTTCCAGTTCAGCAGGAACATCTGGTCGTACCAGGCGCCAGTCTTCTTGTCGGGCACATGGATGATGCCGACGACCTTGAACGGCCAGTTCTGGCTGCCATTGCGGTCCGGGAAGATGGTGGACTGCATGGGGATCTGGTCGCCCACCTTCCAGCCGAACTTGCGCGCCAGGCCTTCACCGACGAGGGCCCCGTCCTTGGTCTCGGCAAAGGCCTTGCGGTGCTCGGCCGATACCTCCATCTCGGGGTAGATGTCGATGTAGTTGGGCGAGACGGCGAAGCTGAAGACCTGGTTCTCGGGCTTCTGGTAGGCACCGCCGAACCAGTTGGCATAGGCCACGTCCTTGACGCCGTCGAGCTGCGCGATGCGCGCGCTCAGCGACATCGGCAGCAGCTGGATGAAGCTCAGCTTGGAGCCCGTCTGCAATCTCTGGGCGCCATTGGCGCTCTTGCCGGCCTGGTCGAAGCCGACGCGCACCGCGTCCAGCAGGCCGAACAGCAGGAAGGCCGTGATGATGGACACCAGGGTCAGGAAGGTGCGCCCCTTGCGCCTGAACAGCGCGGCCCAGATGAGATGAAGGTATTTCATGGCTTCACCCCTCAGGCGACGGCCTGTTCGACCAGCGTGCCCTTGTCCAGATGCAGCGTGTGGCTGGCACGAGCAGCGGCACGCGGGTCGTGGGTGACCATGACGATGGTCTTGCCATGCTCGCGGTTCAGCGCCTGCAGCAGCGTCAGCACGTCTTCCGCCGACTGGCGATCCAGGTCACCGGTGGGTTCGTCGCAGACGAGCAGCGTCGGGTCGGACACGATGGCCCGCGCGATGGACACGCGCTGCTGCTGGCCGCCCGACAGCTCGGTGGGCTTGTGCGAGGCGCGGTCGGCCAGGCCGACGAGTTGCAGCGCAATCGCCGCGCGCTTCTTGCGCTCGCCGGCGGACAGCTTGGTCAGCAGCAGCGGCAGCTCGACATTCTTCTGCGCCGACAGCGTCGGCATCAGGTTGTAGAACTGGAAGACGAAGCCGACCCGCGACGCCCGCCACTTGGCCAGGGCCGCGCCGGAGAGCTTGTCGATGCGCTCGCCGCCCACGGTGATGGCGCCACCGCTCGGGGCGTCCAGGCCGCCCATCAGGTTGAGCAGCGTCGTCTTGCCCGAGCCCGAGGGGCCCATCAGCGCGAGGAAGTCGCCCTGCTGCACATCGAGGTCGATGTGGTGCAGCACTTCCACCTTCTGCTTGCCGCGTGTGTAGACCTTGGACAGATCGCGGACTTCGATCAAAGCGCTCATCTTCATTCCTTGTTCACGACGGTTGAACCCTGCTTCAGCTCGGCCGGTGGCGACAGCACCACCGTCTCTCCCGCCTTCAGGCCGGAGGTGACGAGCTTGAAATTGCCCACGTCCGCACCGAGCTTGACGGCTCGCTGCTCGACGCGGTTTTCCTGCACGACGAAGACGACGTCGGCGCCATCGCGCTGGGCCAGCGCGTCCGGCGGCAGCAGCACGCCCGGCACCACCGCCACCTCGGTCTTGGGCTTGGTGGCCAGGAAGCTGACGCGCACGCCCATGTCGGGCACGACGCGGTCGTCCTTCTTCTCCAGCGCCACGCGCACCTTGACGGTGGCCTTGCCGCGGTCGGCACTCGGGATGACGGCCACGACATGGGCCGGGATCTTCCACTCCGGATAGGCGTCGAGCACGGCCTCGCAGGGCATGTCGGCCTTGACCTGGGCGATATAGGCCTCGTTGACGTCGACGTTCACTTCCAGCGAGTCCATGTCGACGATGGTGCCCACACCGGTGCGGGTGAAGCCGCCACCAGCCGACAGCGGCGAGATGATCTCGCCGACCTGGGCCGCGCGCGCCGTGACGACGCCGTCGAAGGGGGCGCGCACGGTGGCGTAGTCGAAGTTGACGCGGGCGATGCGTGCCTGAGCCTGCGCGGCCTCCACCTGGCGCTGGGCAGCCTCCAGTTGAGCGGACACGGTCTTCACGGCCGTCGCCGACTGTTCGCGGGACTGGCGCGTCGTCATGCCGCTGGCGTTCAGCTCGGCCTGGCGGCGCTCGTCGGCCTGGGCCTGGGCGAGCTGGGCACGCACCTGGCCGAGATTGGCTTCGGTGGTGCGGATCTGCGCCTCCGCGGCGGCCAGGCCGGCCTTCAGCCCGGTGTCATCCAGCCGGGCCAGCACCTGGCCCTTCTTGACCTTGAAGCCCTCGTCGATGAGCACCTCGGTCAGCGTGCCGGTCATCTGGGCCGAGACGGTCGCCATGCGGCGCGCCGTTACATAACCCGTCGCCTGCAGCACCGCACCGGCGCTGGCGCCCTGGCCATTGGCCCGCACGCTGGCCGTCTGCACGGCAACAGGCTTGTTGCCCGCCAGGAACCACCAGGCCGCGCCGCCCACGAGGCCCAGCACGACCACGGCGGCCGCCAGGCCCCAGATCCATTTCGGCGGCCCGCCGCCGTCATGGTCGTCGCGATGCGCACCGTCGATGCGCAGCTCTTTCAGCAATCCGGTATCGATGACACGCCCCTCGAGAGAGTTGGCCTGCAGGCTTGAACCGCACCTGCAGCAGCACCGGCCATTTCGGCCGCCCATTTCGAACCGGGGCGGATTGTGCAGTGGCTGCTGCCACAGAGTGTCATCAATCGATAAACGGCAGCCCGCGGTGGCGAATCGACAGCCGGGGGTGACGAACGGAGGTCAGCGCACCTCGCGCGCCAGCTTCAGCACCGGCGCCGCCAGGCTGAGGCCGCGCTTGCGGGACTCCCCATGGTTGACGGCAAAGGCCATGCCCTGGGGTTCGCTGATGAGGGCGATGCAGACGCCCGCCCGCAGGGCCTCGGGGCTGGTGGCGATGACGAGGACGGGGGCGTCGCTGACCGCCGCGATCCATTGGCGCAGCGTCGCCGCGTCGGCGTGGCCGAGCAGCAGCACCTGGCAGTCGCGCGCCGCGTCGCGGGGCTCGCTGAGTGCACGCACCTTCACCTGGGCCGCCCCCACCGTGCGGCTGGCCAGCGCGCGCACCGCCTCCAGCCCGGCCGGCTGCAGGCCGGCCGCGCACAGGGTCAGCGTCGGGCCTTCGGCCACCGGCGCCGGCCACTGGGTGTACTGGGCCAGGCGCAGCACGAAGGCGGCGCGCAGCCTGTCCTCGTCCAGGCTGTCGGCCCGCGCCACGCCGGCGGCCGCCGCCAGCAGCAGCGGCAGGAGGCGGCAGCGTCTCAAGGCGCGTCTCCGCGCCAGGTCAGCCCGGCCTGCCAACGCGTGCCCTGGCGCTGCACGGGCGCGCTGTAGCCGGTGCCGCTGGACTCGGCATAGGCCCGGCCGCCGACGTTCTGGGCGCCGGCGAAGAAATCCCAATGCCGGCTGGGCTGCCACAGCAGATGGGCCTGGTGCTGGGCATAGCCGGGCAGGCGCTCGTCGCCGAAGCGCGCCTTCGTCGCCCAGCCGCTCAGCGACAGGCGCAGCGTCGGCCCGGCAATGGGCATCTGCAGCGCCCACTTCAGCGTCTGGCTGGGGCTGTAGGCCTGGTGGCTGCCGTCGGCCGCGCGGTTGCGCTGGCCCATCCAGCTGAGCTGCAACTGCCAGCCTTCGCGCCAATGGCCATTCAGGCCGAGTTCGGCGCCGCGCGAGTGGGCGACCGGGGTGTTGGTGAATCGCTGGTCGCTGCTGCGCTCGATGAAGTTGACGAGATGACTCGCGAACAGCGAGGCCTGCCAGCTCCAGTTGCCGGCGGCCAGCCCGGGCAGGCCGGACAGGGGGCCCTGCCAGGCCAGCTCCGTGGTGCGCAGCCGTTCGGGCCGCGGCGCTTCGGCGCCGGCACCCTGGTTGAGGGCGCGCTCGAAACGGTTGGGCGCACGGAAGGCCGTGCCCCACATCAGCTTCAGGCTCTGGCCCGGCGCGGGCGACCAGACCCAGGCCGCACGCGGGTTCCAGCTCGAATCGCCACCATGGACGCCGTCCTGGCGCAGGCCCAGCACCAGGCGCTGGCGCTCGGCCAGCCGCCATTCGTCCTGCACATAGAAGCCCAGGCGCTGGGCGTTGAAGTTCTCGTCGTTGGGGGCCTCGCCCAGGTAGACGAAGCGAAAGCGCTGGACGCTGTCGCGCTGCCAGTCCATGCCGACGCTGGTGGTGTGGCTGTCGCCGGCCGGGCCACCCCAGGAGCGCGCCAGGCGCAGCTCGGCCAGCCACCAGCGGCCCAGGGCCTCGAAGCGGCCGGTGTGCAGCTCGGCTTCGCTGTCGTCGGCCTGCTCGGCGCGGTAGCGCGACTGCTGCCAGGCCAGGCCCAGGTGCAGATCCCAGTCGGCGGCGCGGCCTTCCCAGCCGGCCTGCGCGAAGTTCTCGCGCAGCGAGTTGACGCTGCCGGTGATGTCGCCCGATTTGGGCAGGAAGCTGTAGAGGCCCCGCTCGCGCCGGACGCCGCCGACGCGCAGCGACAGGCCGCCACTGCGTCCACCGAGCAGCCAGCGCCGCGCACGGTCCCATTCCAGCGGCTCGAGCTGCGACCGGTAGGGCTCGGGCTCGCCGAAGGCCAGCGGCGTGTGGGGCTCCTCGTCGCTGCTGAAGGCGGCCAGCCATTCGGCGCCGTTGTCCAGGCGCTGCGCATAGCTCAGCCGCGTGCTGACCTGGCCGCGCGGTGACAACACCACATGCGCCTGCGGGCCAGCCAGGGTATCGGCGCGCTGGGTGACGATGTTGACGACGCCCAGCAGCGCATTGCCGCCATACAGGGCGGAACCCGGCCCGGGCGTGAACTCGACGCGCTCGATGAGGCTGACGTCGACATAGAACTCGCGGTTGATGGGGCCGGCGTCGTAGAGGTTGTCGTTGAGCCGCAGGCCGTCGAGCAGGAAGAGCACGCGGCCGTTGAAGTCGCCGGGCGCGACGCCACGCACGGCGACGCGCGTGAACTCGTCGTCCTCGCGCACCTCCAGCCCCGGCATGCGGCGCAGCACGTCGCCCAGGCTGCGCAGCCCCAGGCGGGCGATGTCCTGGCGGCTGACGACATGGGTGACGGCGGGCGCCAGGTCGGCGCTCTGGGCCTGGCGGGAGGCGGTGCTGACCGACACGTCGGCCGCGGCACCGCGGCGCTCGGTGCGCAGCAGGTCTTCGAGACTGGGGATGTCGCTGTTCTGGGCCAGCGCATGGCCGCTCAGCAGCAGAAAAACGCTGAAGGCGCAGCGCTCAAGGACCCGCGGAAGAGTCGCTGGTCGCCCTGCGATAGGTGTTCTTGCCGGCATGCTTGGCAGCGTACATGGCGGCGTCGGCGGCGCACAGCAGCGACTGGGGGTCGGTTGCGTCATCGGGCACGAAAGCCAGGCCCACGGTGGCGCCGACGGGCTGGACCTGGCCCTGGATGACGAGCGGCTCGGCCACGCCGGCGATCAGCCGCGCGGCCAGGTGCTCCACGGCTTCCGGCTCGGCCACGTCGGCCACCAGCAGGGCGAACTCGTCGCCGCCAAGACGGAACAGCGTGTCGCTCGCACGCAGCACGCCGCTCATGCGCCGGCTGACTTCCGTGAGGACGGCGTCCCCCGCCGCATGGCCCAGGCTGTCGTTGACGTGCTTGAAGTTGTCCAGGTCGATGAAGAGCAGGGCCAGGCGTTGCCCGCCGACATGCTGGGGGTGGTGCAGGTCGACGAAGAGGCGCTCCAGCGTCAGCTCGAAGGCCAGGCGGTTGGGCAGGCCGGTCAGCGTGTCGCGGTGGGCGAGCTGCTGCATCGCCCGGCCGGTCTGCTGCTCCTGGGCCAGCTGCTGGTTCATGTCCTCGTGCCAGACCTCGATGCGCCTGAGCATGCCGTTGAAGCGCTCGGCCAGGCGCCCGACCTCGTCGTTCTCGCGCACGGGGGCGCGCAGGCTGTAGTCCTGGCTGGTCGCGACGCGCTCGGCCAGGCGCGACAGCGCGATCAGCGGCGCGAGGGCCCGGCGCTGCGTCCAGCGCAGCAGCAGGCTGGCGCCGAGCAAGGCCAGGGCCAGCACGGTGACGGCACCAGCGGCCAGGCGCAGCAAGGTGTCGTTCAGGGCGTCGAAGGACTCCGCCCATGCCAGGCTGCCGAGGCGCTCGCCATGCAGCTGCACCGGTACGACCACGCGCAGCCCCTGCCAGCCGACCTGCAGGGGCGCATCGCTCCACGGCGCCGACGCGGCCGCGTCGGGCCACGCGGCGAAGACCTCGCCTCCGGGCTCGCGCACCACCAGGCCCTGCAGGCCCTCATGGCGGCTGAAGGTGACCAGGGCGTCGCGCGTGGCCTGGCGGTCGTGAAAGGCCAGGGCCGGCGCGACGTTCTCGGCCAGCAGCTGGGCCGACTGCCCGACGCTCCGGATCTGGGCCTCGCGCAGGCTGTGGTGCACCCAGGCGGCCAGGGCCAGCGAGCTCAGCAGCAGGGCGGCGCCCATGACGGTGACGCTCAGGCGCGTGAGCCGCCGGACCAGCGAAGGCCGGCGGCGCGGGCCCCTCTCGCGCCCCTCAGCTGGCGACGAGTCCGTTGCGGATGGCATAGACCGTCAACTCGGAGTTGTTGCTCAGGCCCAGTTTCTCCAGCATGCGCGCGCGGTAGACGCTGACGGTCTTGGGGCTGAGCATCAGCTCCTCGGCAATGTCGGACAGACGCTTGCCGGAGGCGATCATGACCAGGGTCTGCAGCTCACGGTCGGAGAGCTTGTGGTGGGCCTGCTCGGTGACGGGCGCCGTCAGGCTCTCGACCAGCATCTGCGCGATCTCGGGCGTCACGTATTTGCGGCCCTGGGCGACGGTGCGCACCGCCTGCACCAGCGTCGCCGGGTCGCCGCCCTTGTTGACATAGCCATAGGCGCCGGCCTTCAGCGCGCGGATGGCGTACTGGTCCTCGGGGTACATGGACACGATGAGGGTACGCACCGCATTGCCCTCGTCCTTGAGCACATGCAGCACGTCCAGGCCGGAACGGCCGGGCATGTTGATGTCCAGCACGAGGACGTCGCAGGGGTTGTCCTTGCCCAGGGTATGCAGCAGGCCGCGCAACTCGGTGTAGTCGCCGGCCTCGCCGATGACCTCGATGTCCTGGGCATCGGCCAGCGTGTCGCGGATGCCGCGGCGGATCAGGCCATGGTCGTCGCAGAGGATGACGCGGATCACACTCGCCCCCAGATGGAGTTGGGGTCATCCTTGCCGAAGTCGGTCGAGTCGTCCAGTGCGTCGATGGCGTCCTGGGCCAGGGGCACGGTCAGGATGAGGCTGGTGCCGCCACCCGGTGGGCTGGACAGGTCGACCCAGCCGCCCACCGTCGCCGCCCGCTCGTGCAGGCCGCGGATGCCGAAGGAGCGCTCCTTGGACAGGTCGCCCCGCCCCATGCCGCGCCCGTTGTCGCGGATCTCCAGCGTCAGCACGCCCGAGTCCTGGCTGAGTTCGATGTCGACCCGCGTCGCCAGTGCGTGCTTGGATACATTGGTCAGCGCCTCCTGGGCGGTGCGGTAGGCGACGAGAGGCACGCCAGAGGGCAGGCCCAGCCTTTCCTCGCCGATGCGCAGGCCGGCCTCGATGCCGGTGCGCCGCTCGAAGCGCGCCGTCATCCATTGCAGGGCCGCCACCAGGCCCTGCTCCAGGATGGCGGGGCGCAGGTTGTGCATGATGCGCTGGCTGGCCTCGATGGCGGCATTGACGGTCTCCAAGGCTGCGGCGACGCGCGCACGCACCTCGGGCTCCTGGGCATGGCGGTCTATCCAGGCGAGGTCGAACTTGACGGCCGTCAGCGACCCGCCGACGTCGTCGTGGATCTCCCTCGCGATGGCCGCCCGCTCCAGCTCGACACTGGTCTGCAGATGGCCGGCCAGCTGGTGCAGGCGCTGCTTGGACTTGACCAGTTCATGGTCGGCGGCGACGCGGGCCTTTTCGTTCTCGGCCGCGTCGATGGCATGCAGCAGGGCCGGCGCCAGGCGGTTGAGGTTGTTCTTCAGCAGATAGTCGGACGCGCCGTTGCGCATCGCGCCCACGGCGGTGTCCTCACCGATCTCGCCGGAGACGAGGATGAAGGGCGTCAGCTGCCGCTTCTCCTTCAAGGCCTCCAGCACCTCCAGGCCCGTGAAGCCCGGCAGGTTGTAGTCCGAGATGATGGCGTCCCAGGGCTGCTCCAGCGCGGCCAGCAGGGCGGGCATGGTGTCCAGCCTCTGCATGTCCACGCGCAGGCCGGCGCGGCTCAACTGGGCGAGGATGAGTTGATGGTCGAGCTCGGAGTCCTCGACATGCAGCACACGCAGGACTCGGGACGCCTGCTCGACACCAGAAATCGTCATGGGGGCGCAGTATGCCGCCGCTCGCGGCATACGGCCCGGCGCCACACTTGACGCGGGTCAGACCGGTAATACGGCTCGTTCTCGCGACATCTCAAGGTCGACAGTGGCCGAAAAAGAGGTGAACATGCCATGATGCATTCGCCCTGAGGGTATCCACAGGGCTTTGGGACAAGAAGCAGCATCCCCTCGCGGAGACACGATGCAGACAGACACTTCCACCGCCGCCGAATTCGATGGAGCCGTGGCCGCCATGCCGCTGCTGGCGGCCGCGGAACTGCAGGATCACCTGATGACGGTGACACACGATCTCGAGCGCCTGCAACGCCTGCTGGACGACGCCGGTGAAGCCCTGTCCAGCCATTTCTACAGCGCCTCCAACGAAGCCATGTCCTTGCTCGGCACCAGCGAAGGCACGCCCGCCGCTGCGGGGCTGAAGCAGATCATGCAGGACATTGCCGGCGCCATCACCGCGCTGCAGTTCCAGGACATGGCGACGCAGCTCATTGCCCACACCAGCCAGCGCCTGCGCAATTGTTCCGACCAGCTGGCCCGCGACACCTTCGGCATGGACGACGAGGACGGCGCGGCCGTCGTCGAGATCGCGCCGCTGCGGCCCAACCCGGTCACGCAGGACGAGATGGACGCCGGTTCCATCGAGCTTTTCTGAATCCCCCCGCCAATCTCAGCCCCAGGCAACACGCATCCCTCGGAGAAAAATCAAATGCACTCAATCCTTGCTGTCGACGATTCGGCCTCGATGCGCCAGATGGTGGCCTTCACGCTCAAGAACGCCGGCTTCAACGTGGTGGAAGCAGTGGACGGACAGGACGCCTGGGAGAAATCGGGACAGCGTGATTTCGACCTGGTGCTGACCGACCAGAACATGCCGCGCATGGATGGCATCAGCCTGACCAAGAAGCTGCGCGAGAACCCCAAGTTCAAGACCACGCCCATCCTGATCCTGACCACCGAGTCCAGCGATGCGATGAAGCAGGCAGGCCGCGCCGCCGGTGCCACCGGCTGGCTGGTCAAGCCTTTCGACCCGGCCAAGCTGATCGAAGTGATCGGCAAGGTCATCCGCTGAAGTCCATTGCGCAGGGAGTACAGCCATGGGTGACATGACCACCGAAGGCGCCAGCATCAGTGCTGGCATCGACCTCAGCCAGTTCTACCAGGTCTTCTTCGAGGAAGCCGGCGAGAACCTCGACAACATGGAGCAGCTGCTGCTCAATGTGAACGTCGAGGCGGCCGACGACGAAGAGCTGAACGCCATCTTCCGCTGCGCCCACTCCATCAAGGGTGGCGCGGCGACCTTCGGTTTCAGCGACGTCGCCGAGCTGACCCACCAGATGGAGACGCTGCTGGACAAGCTGCGCCGCCACGAACTGCAGCCCAACGCCGCCATGGTGGACGTGCTGCTGCAGTCGGGCGACGCGCTGCGCACCCAGCTCGCCCGCCACCAGGGCTCGGGCGGTGACGTGTTCGACACGACCGACCTGCTGGTCAGCATCAAGAGCTTTGTCGACGGTGGCGGCGCGCCCGCGCCCGCCGCTGCAGCGCCGGCACCCAAGGCAGCCGCACCGGCGCCCGCAGCGCCAGCCGCCACTGCCCTCAAGCCCGGCACACGCCTGCTGGAACTGCAGGTCGGCCCGCTGACCGACATGAGCCTGGCCGAGAACCTGGTCGAGCTGTTCAAGGAAATCACCGACCTCGGCACCATCGAGCCGCTGGACGCCGGCCAGAGCTCGGACGGCATGCGCCGCTTCAAGGTGCTGACCAGCTCCACCGACAACGACCTGCTGGACCTCTTCACCTTCCACGTCGCCCGTGAACAGGTCAAGCTGATGCCGCTGGGCACCGGCTTCGGCTTCTATGACGGCGCCCCCGGCGCCCCGCCCGCCGAAGCGCCGTCCGCCGACCCCGGCTACGGCTTCTTCGACGACGCCCCGGGCGTGCCGGCTGGTGCCGCCGAGGCAGCCCCCGCGGCCGCGCCTGCGCCGACGGCCGCCATCGTGCCGACCCGCGCCGCGACGCCGGCCAAGACCGAGGCCAAGCCTGCGGCCATGGACCAGACGACGCTGCGCGTGTCCATCGAGAAGGTCGACCAGCTCATCAACCTCGTTGGCGAGCTCGTCATCACCCAGGCCATGCTGGCCCAGAACAGCCGCGAGCTCGATCCGGCGCTCTACCAGCAACTGACCTCGGGCCTGGCCGACCTGGAGCGCAACACGCGCGACCTGCAAGAGTCGGTCATGTCGATCCGGATGATTCCGATGTCGACGGTCTTCAACCGCTTCCCGCGCATGCTGCGCGACCTGGCCGCCAAGCTGGGCAAGAAGGTCGAACTGGTCACCCAGGGTGAAGCCACCGAACTCGACAAGAGCCTGGTCGAGAAGATCACCGACCCGCTGACCCACCTGGTGCGCAACAGCTGCGACCACGGCATCGAGATGCCGGAGGACCGCATCGCCCGCGGCAAGCCCGAGCAGGGCACGATCACGCTGGTCGCCTCCCACCAGGGCGGCAGCATCGTCATCGAGGTGCGTGACGACGGCCGCGGCCTGAACCGCGAGAAACTGATCAAGAAGGCTCGCGAGAAGGGCATCGATGCACCGGACAGCATGACCGATGCGGAATGCTGGAGCCTGATCTTCGCGCCCGGCTTCTCCACCGCCGAACAGGTCACCGACGTGTCCGGCCGCGGCGTCGGCATGGACGTCGTGAAGAAGAACATCACGTCGCTGGGCGGCACCGTCGAGATCGACTCCGCCGAAGGCTACGGCATGAAGGTGTCCGTGCGCCTGCCGCTGACGCTGGCCATCATGGACGGCATGAGCGTGGGCGTCGGCGACGAGTGCTACATCCTGCCGCTGTCCAGCGTGGTCGAGTCCTTCCAGGTGCAGTCCGACACCATCAAGACCGTCGCCGGCTCCGGCCGCGTCGTCGAAGTGCGTGACGAATACATGCCGGTCATCGAGCTCGAGAAGGTCTTCGACGTGCCGCGCTTCGACTTCGAGCACGTCAGCTCCATCATGGTCGTCGTCGAGGCCGAAGGCGGCCGCGTCGCGCTGCTGGTGGACGAACTGCTCGGCCAGCAGCAGGTCGTCGTCAAGAACCTCGAGGCCAACTACCGCAAGGTCAACGACGTGTCCGGCGCCACCATCATGGGCGACGGCCGCGTGGCCTTGATCCTGGACGTCGGCAGCCTCGTGCGCCGCTCGCGCCACTGAACCATCAATAACTAGGAGAGGTCTGCATGGAAGCCAGCAACGTCCCTGCCCTGCGCCAGCCGGGCGCCGTCAGTACCAAGGCCCACGGCCCCAAGAGCGGCGAGTACCTGACCTTCCGCCTGGGCTCCGAGGAATACGGCATCGACATCCTGAAGGTGCAGGAGATCCGTTCCTACGAGCAGCCCACGCGCATCGCCAATGCGCCGGACTTCATCAAGGGCGTCGTCAACCTGCGGGGCGTCATCGTCCCCATCGTCGACCTGCGCCTCAAGCTCAACTGCGCGACCGCCGAGTACAACAGCTTCACGGTCGTCATCGTGCTGAACGTGAAGAATCGCGTCGTCGGCGCCGTCGTGGACTCGGTCTCCGACGTGCTGGAACTGAGCCGTGACGCGATCAAGCCGGCCCCCGAGTTGAGCTCGGCGTCGGTGGACACCAGCTTCATCACCGGCATCGGCTCGGTTGGCGATCGCATGCTGATCCTGATGGACATCGAAGGCCTGATGAGCAGCGCCGAGATGGGCCTGATGGACGCGGCCATCGCCGCCTGATCACCCTGCCCTGATTCCCGTTCACGCGCCCCTGCAACGTCGCGGGGTGTGCGGAGCTGTGCTCGCTTTGGCCTTTCGGAGATTCGCATGAGTCAGCCCACCAACTCCATTGCCCGCCAGGTGTCACTGACCGGCGCCGTCGCCGTCGCGGGGGTGCTGCTGGTCGTCAGCCTCATCGTCGGCACGCTGCTCAAGCGCTCCGCGAATGAACAGGTGCAGACCTGGGTCGGTGACAAGGCCGCGTCGCTGGTCGACGCGATGCAGGCGATGGACGACGTCGCCGCCAAGCAGACCCAGCGCAGCTTCGGTTCATTCCGCCAGGACTTCGGCCCCAGCTTCACGCTCGACGAGGCCACCGGCGACCTGCGCGACTGGGGCCCCAAGCTCAACGGCAACTTCACCCAGGTCGACAAGTTCGCGGCCGTCAACGGCGGCGTGGCCACCGTGTTCGCGGCCAAGGGCGATGACTTCGAGCGCATCACCACCTCGCTGAAGAACGAGAAGGGCGAGCGCGCCATGGGCACCATGCTGGACAAGCAGGGCGCCGCCTACGCGGCCGTCAAGGCCGGCAAGCCCTACACCGGCCGGGCGCTGCTGTTCGGGCGCGCCTACATGACGCACTACGAGCCGATCAAGAGCGACGCCGGCAAGGTCGTCGGCATCCTCTTCGTCGGCTACGACCTGGACTCCTTCGAACTGGCCATGGACCGCATGGCCGCCAGCGCCAAGTTCTTCGAGCATGGCGGCACCTATATCGTCGCCGTGCCCAAGGACCCGACCAAGGCCCTGCTCGCGGCCCACCCGTCGGCCAAGGGCAAGCTGCTGTCCAGCGTCGCGCCGGGTTTCGAGAAGACGCTGGCGGATCAGACCGCCAGCACGGTCGTGCTCGACGACGTGCCCGACGTGCTCGGCAACGGCCTCTCCGACAACTTCGCCGTGGCGCGCAAGAGCGACAAGACCGGCTACTGGGTCGTCGCCCAGGTCTCGCGCGGCGAGGCCTCGGCACAGGGCCGCGCAACGCTGTGGTTCTTCTGGGGCGCCCTGGCCCTGACGGCCGTGGGCCTGGGCTTCGGCCTGCTGTGGATGATGCGCCGCTGGGTGGCTCAGCCGCTGGCCTCGCTGCAGAAGGCCGTCGGCGCGATTGCCGACGGCGACCTCAGCCAGTCGGTCAGCAGCAGCCGCAACGACGAGATCGGCTCGCTGATCCAGGACACCGAGAGCATGCGCCAGCGCCTGGCCTCCACCATCGGCACGGTGCGCAACTCGGTCGACAGCATCGGCACCGCCAGCACCGAGATCGCCACCGGCAACCTCGACCTCAGCCAGCGCACCGAGCAGACGGCCAGCAATCTGCAGAACGCCGCCTCGTCCATGAGCGAGCTGACGGGCACGGTGCGCCAGACCGCGGACTCGGCCCGCACAGCCAATCAGCTGGTGCAGTCGGCCGTGTCGGCCGCCACGCGCGGTGGCGAGGTCGTCGGCCAGGTCGTCACGACCATGGACGAGATCAATACAGCCAGCAAGAAGATCGCCGACATCATCGGCACCATCGATGGCATCGCTTTCCAGACCAACATCCTGGCGCTGAACGCCGCAGTGGAAGCCGCGCGCGCCGGCGAACAGGGCCGCGGCTTCGCGGTCGTGGCCGGCGAAGTGCGTTCGCTGGCCGGCCGCAGCGCCGAAGCAGCCAAGCAGATCAAGGCCCTCATCGGCAACAGCGTCGAGCGCGTCGAGAACGGTGCCCGCCTGGTGCAAACGGCCGGCACGACGATGGGCGAGATCGTCTCCAGCGTGCAGCGCGTGCAGGACATCATTGGCGAGATCAGCTCGGCCGCCACCGAGCAGAGCGAAGGCATCGCCTCGGTCAACACCTCGGTCGTGCAGCTCGACCAGATGACGCAGCAGAACGCGGCCCTGGTGGAAGAGTCCGCCGCTGCCGCGGAGAGCCTGAAGGAGCAGGCCCAGCGCCTGGTCGAGGCGGTGGCCGTGTTCCGCGTGGCCGGTTCCGAGCCGCAACGCCGGGCCAGCGCACCGGCACCGGTACACAAGCCGGCCCCAGCCCCGGCCAAGTCGCACGCGCCGGCAGCCAGAGCGGTACCCAAAGCTGCGGCTCCCAAGGCGGCGGCTCCCAAGTCCGCTGCCGTGAAGTCCGCAGCCCCAGTCGCCGCACCGCGCCCTGCCGCCGCACCTGCGCCGGCCGCCGCCGAAGGCGACTGGGAAACCTTCTGAGCCCCACCCGCGCCTGTTGATGCGGTCTAGGGCGCCATGGCCTTGAGGGTGGCGACCGCCACCGCACGGACGGCCTTGTCAGCCTCGACGTCTTCGCTGGCGTTGCCGGTCACCAGCACGGCGTCTTCCGTGTCCGGCCTCAGCACGATGAGGGCGAACCAGGCCCCGTTGCTGCCGGTGTGGGCGAGATGGCGGGCGTTCACGCCGGCCATGCTGCCCTGGGCCCGCCAGCCGAGGGCGAACTTGCCACCTTCACGCGCCGGTTGATGCAGCAGGCGGTAGGTCGGCGCCTTCAGCAACTTGCCGCGGCCCTGCTCGCCGGCCATCTGGTCGATCGCGAACCTGGCCCAGTCTTCCAGCGACATATGGATGCCACCGGCCGGCGCAATGACGGCGGGGTTGTCCGCCTCCACGCCTTCGACGGGCACGCCAGCCTTGTGCCCCAGCGGCTGGCCGCGATGGGTGGCGCCAAACCCCGCGCTGCGCAGGCCCAGCGGCTCGAACAGCTCGCGTTGCATCAAGGCCTCGTAGGGCAGGCCGGTAGCGCGCTCGGCGGCCAGGCCGGCGATCAGCACCCCCGAGTTCGAGTAGCCGTCGCCGGCACCGCGCGCAAAGGCCGGGACCTGCGCCAGCGCGATGCGGGCGAAGGCCAGGCGCTGTTCATGCAAGGGGCGCTTGTCCTTGTAGAAGACTGCCATCCAGGATTCATCGATGTCCGCTTGCAGGCCGGCCTGGTGGGCGAGCAGATCACGCAGGGTGACGTCACGGTAGGCGGCCTGCATGTCGGCTGCCAGCTCGGGCAGCAACTGACTCAGCGGAGCATCCCAGGACAACACGCCTCGCTCGACCAGGCGCGCGACCATCGTGGCCGTCATGGCCTTGCCGTTGGAGCCGAGGTGCCAGACATCGCCGCGCTGAACCGCTTCCGCCCCGCCCTTGGCGCGCAGGCCGGTGACCGCCAGCTCCGTCAACTGGCCGTTGCGTATCGACACGGCGCCCATGGCCGGCACCTTGCTGCCCGCCATGCTGGCTTCGAGGCGGGCCTGCAGGCCGACGGTGGGCGCGGCCTGGGCTGCTGACGCGGGCAACTGCGGCGCATCGGCGGCGAAGGCTGTGGACGAGGCGGCGCAAACGGCCAAGGCGATCGTGCAGATTCTGTGGTTCATCACGGGGTTTCTTCTGTTCTGGACACACCGACCCCGCGGCTCGACACGGCGAGGCAGGACCGCCCGCCATGCGGCATGGGGAGGGTTGGAGGGCCGGCGCAGTGTTGTCGGCGCCCTCCTCGCGGGCCAGCACTTGCCGACGAAACGCACGATCGTCGGCATGGTCGGCAGGTGGCCGCCCCAGGCCGTAACCGCCAATGAAAAAGGCCCGCGATGAGCGGGCCTGATTCTTGGCGGGTGCCAGGTGTTGACTACACGCGCTCGGCCACCCAGCCCGCCACGCTCTGCAGCGCCGCCGCCACGCCGGCCGGCTGGGTGCCGCCGGCCATGGCCAGGTCGGGCTTGCCGCCGCCCTTGCCACCCACCTGCTGGGCGACGAAGTTGACCAGCTCGCCGGCCTTGACCTTGCCCACGCTGTCGGCCGTCACGCCGGCCGCGAGCTGGACCTTGTCGCCGTCCACAGCCGCCAGCACGATGGCCGCCGTCTTCAGCTTGTCCTTGAGCTTGTCCATGGTCTCGCGCAGCGTCTTGGCGTCGGCGCCTTCGAGCTTGGCGGCCAGCACCTTGATGCCACCCACGTCCACGGCCTGAGCCAGCAACTCGTCGCCCTGGGCGGAGGCCAGCTTGCTCTTGGCCGCCGTCAGTTCCTTCTCCAGCGACTTGATCTGGTCCAGCACCGCATGCAGGCGGGCGCCCAGCTCGTGCGGCGAGGTCTTGAGCGTCATGGCGGCGCCCTGCACCGTCGTCTCGAGGGACTGCAGATAGGCCAGCGCGTTGTCACCGGTGACGGCTTCGACGCGGCGGATGCCGGCGGCAACGCCCGACTCGGACACGATCTTGAACAGGCCGATGTCGCCGGTCGCCTTCACGTGTGTGCCGCCGCAGAGTTCCTTGGACGAACCGATGGACAGCACGCGCACGGTCTCGCCGTACTTCTCGCCGAACAGCATCATGGCGCCCGACTTCTGCGCGTCGTCCAGGGCCATGACCTGCGCATTGGCGCCGGCGTTGCCCAGGATCTCGGCGTTGACGAGGGCCTCGATCTCGCGGATCTCCTCGGCCGTCATCGGTGCGTTGTGCGCGAAGTCGAAGCGCGTGCGCTCGGCGTTCACGAGCGAGCCCTTCTGCTGCACATGGGCGCCCAGCACTTCGCGCAGCGCCTTGTGCATCAAATGGGTGGCGCTGTGGTTACGCACGGTCTTGGCGCGGCGCTCGGCGTCGACGCGGGCGACGAACACGTCGCCCACCTTGACCGAACCTTCCACGACCTGGCCGTGGTGGCCGAACACATCGGCCTGGATCTTCAGCGTGTCGACGACGACGACACGCGTCGTGCCGTTGCGCAGTTCGCCGGCATCGCCGACCTGGCCGCCGCTCTCGGCATAGAAGGGCGTGTGGTCGAGCACGACAACGGCGTCGTCACCGGCCTGGGCTTCATTGACCTGGGCGCCGTCCACGTAGATGGCCGTGACCTTGCTGTGCTCACAGACGAGGTGCTCGTAGCCGTGGAACTCGGTCGGCGCGCCGCTGTAGGCCAGGCCTTGCGCCATCTTGAACTTGCCGGCGGCGCGGGCGCGGTTCTTCTGCTCTTCCAGCAGCTCGTTGAAGCGCGCCTCGTCCACCGTCACGCCGCGCTCGCGGCAGACGTCGGCGGTCAGGTCGACCGGGAAGCCATAGGTGTCGTGCAGCTTGAAGGCCGTGTCGCCATCGACGTTGCCACCCTTGGCCAGGGCGCTTTCCAGGATTTCCATGCCGGTGGCGATGGTCTGGAAGAAGCGCTCTTCCTCCTGCTTGAGCACGTCGGTGACGCGAGCCTGGGCGGCGCGCAGCTCCGGATAGGCCTCGCCCATCTCGGCGCTCAGCGCCGCGACCAGCTTGTGGAAGAACGGCGTGCGGGCGCCGAGCTTGTAGCCGTGGCGGATGGCGCGGCGGGCGATGCGGCGCAGCACATAGCCACGGCCGGCGTTGCCGGGAATGACACCGTCGACGATGGTGAAGGAGCAGGCGCGGATGTGGTCGGCGATGACCTTCAGCGACGGGCTTGTCGCATCACAGTCGCCGCCACCTGCTTCATCGACAGCCTTCTTAGCCGCGGCGAGCAGGTTCACGAAGGTGTCGATCTCGTAGTTGGAATGCACATGCTGCAGCACGGCTGCCAGGCGCTCCAGGCCCATGCCGGTGTCCACGCTGGGCTTGGGCAGCGCGTGCATCACGCCGTCTTCAGTCCGGTTGAACTGCATGAAGACGTTGTTCCAGATCTCGATGTAGCGGTCGCCGTCCTGCTCGGCCGAGCCCGGGGGGCCGCCAGCCACATCGGGGCCGTGGTCGTAGAAGATCTCGGTGCAGGGGCCGCAGGGGCCGGTGTCGCCCATCATCCAGAAGTTGTCGGACATGTAGCGCGCGCCCTTGTTGTCGCCGATGCGCACGATGCGCTCGGCGGGCACGCCCACCACCTTGTTCCAGATGTCGTAGGCCTCGTCGTCCTCTTCATAGACGGTGACCCAGAGCTTGTCCTTGGGCAGGCCGAAGTTGACCGTCAGCAGCTCCCAGGCATAGCTGATCGCGTCCTTCTTGAAATAGTCGCCGAAGCTGAAGTTGCCCAGCATCTCGAAGAAGGTGTGATGCCGCGCCGTGTAGCCGACGTTGTCCAGGTCGTTGTGCTTGCCGCCGGCGCGGATGCACTTCTGGCTGGTCGTCGCACGGCTGTAGGCGCGCTTGTCGAAGCCCAGGAAGACGTCCTTGAACTGGTTCATGCCCGCGTTCGTGAACAGCAGCGTCGGGTCGTCGCCCGGCACCACCGGGCTGGAGGCGACGATCTGGTGGCCCTTCGACTCGAAGAACTTCAGAAAAGTCTGGCGGATCTCGGCGGCTTTCATCCCGGGGCTTCCTGGAAAAGGTCTGTGACAAGGAGGGGCGATTGTAGAGAGGGGGCGGGGCCTACTGGCGCTACGGCAATGCGCCGCGAAGGCTCGCCGTCTGTGGCCAATCAAGGCGTGACGCGCCGCCCGCACTCGCGTGCGGGCCAGCGGCGCAACGCTGAGTGGGCGCAGACGGCGAGCCTTCCCGAAGGGTTCTCACCAAAAGAGGTCGCATGCGGCGTTGCAAATCCTCGCCGGGTACCCACCCGGCTTGCGGTTTGCGCCTTGCCTGCGACCCTTTTGGTTACAACGCGGCGTATTGCCGTAGCGCCAGTAGGCCCTCATCCCGCGGGTAGAGTGGCTGTCAATACGACTGGAGAAGCCCCGAATGGACGCGAATTCCCCGCTGGACGCCCTGGAGAACCCCGGCCTCCTGCGCACCCAAGCCTTGATCAATGGCGAATGGGTGGGTGCCGCCGCCACGTTTGCCGTCACCGACCCCGCCACCGGCCGCGAGCTGGCCCAGGTGCCCAATCTGGGCCGCGCCGAGGCCGATTCGGCCATCGCCGCCGCCGCCAATGCGCTGAATGCCTGGCGCTCCAAGCCGGCCAAGGAGCGCGCCGCCGTGCTGGTGCGCTGGCAGCAGCTGCTCGTCAAGCATGCCGACGATCTGGCCCGGCTGATGACGGCCGAACAGGGCAAGCCCCTGGCCGAGGCGCGCGGCGAGGTCATCTATGGCGCCAGCTTCCTGGACTGGTTTGCCGAGGAGGGCAAGCGCGTCTACGGCGAGACCATCCCGACGACCGACCCGACCAAGCGCTACCTGGTCATCAAGCAGGCCGTCGGCGTCTGCGCGGCCATCACGCCGTGGAACTTCCCGCTGGCCATGATCACGCGCAAGGTCGCCCCAGCCCTGGCTGCCGGCTGCACCGTCATCATCAAGCCGGCCGAGGCCACGCCGCTGACGGCCCTGGCCGCCGCCGAGCTGGCCCAGCAGGCCGGCATGCCGGCGGGCGTGCTCAACGTGCTGACGGCCGACTCGCAGCAATCCATCGAGATCGGCCAGGTGCTGTGCGAAAGCGATGTCGTGCGCCATCTGTCCTTCACCGGCTCGACCGAGGTGGGCCGCATCCTGATGAAGCAGTGCGCGCCGTCCATCAAGAAGCTCAGCCTGGAGCTGGGCGGCAATGCGCCCTTCATCGTCTTCGACGATGCCGACCTGGACTCGGCCGTCGAAGGCGCCATCGCCAGCAAATACCGCAACGCCGGCCAGACCTGCGTCTGCGCCAACCGCATCTATGTGCAGGCTGGTGTCTACGACGCCTTCCTGGAGAAGTTCGCGGCCAAGGTCGGCGCACTGAAGACGGGCAACGGGTTTGACGCGGGCATCAATGTCGGGCCGTTGATCGACGACGCCGCGCTGCAGAAGGTGGAAACCCACGTGGCCGACGCCATCGCCCTGGGCGCCAAGCTGCTGGCCGGTGGCAAGCGCATCGAGACGGCCGGCGGCAACTTCTTCGAGCCGACGCTGCTGGCCGATGCGACGCCGCAGATGCTGTGCTCGCGCGAGGAGACCTTCGGCCCCGTGGCGCCCATCTTCAAGTTCCAGACCGAAGAGGATGCGATCCGCCTGGCCAACTCGACCGAGTTCGGCCTGGCCAGCTATTTCTACAGCCGCGACATCGGCCGCATCTTCCGCGTCGGCGAGGCGCTGGAGTACGGCATGGTGGGCGTCAACACCGGCCTGATCTCGACGGCCGAGGTGCCGTTTGGCGGCGTCAAGCAATCGGGCCTGGGCCGCGAGGGCGGGCGCCAGGGCATCGAGGACTATGTCGAGGTGAAATACCTCTGCCTGGGCGACATCCAGAAATAGCCGATTCGCGCAGCAATAAAAAAAGGGGCCCTTTTGGGGCCCCTTTGCTTTGGCAGGACCGATAAGGCGGTCCTGCTTTTCTTGCTCTTTGCGCGATCAGAACTCGTAGCGAGCCGTGATCTGAGCGGCCCACTGGGACTCGCCCTTGACCTGACGCTGCGTGTAGTCGTCCACCACCGGGTTGACCTGGTAGATGTACTTGCCGTTGGCATCCAGACCGACGTAGTTCACGAAGGTACGACGCTGACCGCCGGCCGACTGGAAGTTCATCTCGTTGATGCGGCCCCAGCGGTTGTTGATCAGGTTGCCGAAGTTCAGGATGTCCAGCGTCAGCACGCCCTTGTGCTTGGCGCTGAAGCCCGGGATTTCCTGGCTCACGCGCACGTCGAAGCTGTTGGTGAAGGGCGAGAAGGCGCTGTTGCGCTTGACCACGGAGCCCTTGGCGTCGCGCAGGGCCTTGTTGGAATCAACGATGCTCCAGAACAGGGTTTCGTTGGTCTTGTTCGTGGCGGTGTCACCCAGGAAGACCACTTCACCCGAGCCAAATGCCGTCGGCACGTACATCAGGTCATTGCCCGAGACGCCGTCGCCGTTCAAGTCGTTGCGGTAGGTCCAGCTGTAGGGCTTGCCCTTGCGGCCTTCATAGAACACACCGACCGTCGTCTTGTACTTGCCGATCAGGGCTTGCGACCAGTTCAGGGACGCATTGAAGCGGTCCTTCACCAGATAGGCCGAGTTGGCATCGACGTTCTCGTTCGGGTTGAACACCGAGCGGGCGTTGAAGTTGGAGTTGGACACCGACGACGTCAGCGGGCTGACTTCCGTGGCCGACGTGCGGGTGTAGGCCACTTGCCAGTTCAGGCCACCAATCGGCTTGCTGCTGCCCAGCGTCAGGGTGACGGAGTCGCCGCCGCCCTTGTCCGTGCCGGTCGCCAGCAAGACGTTGTTGTAGTTCGGGTTGGACAGCGCGCGGTTGCGGGTACCCTCGCTCGCAGCCGTCTTGGCGCAGATCGTGTTAGCCGTCGTCAGGAGGGCGCCCGTGGGGCTCCAGCAGGACCCGCTCAGCGCAGCAGGCGTGTAGTACAGCTCGCGGCCGTCCTTGCCGGTGGCCGTCGGCGCGCCGAGGTTCAGGTGCTGGTAGTAGATACCGTCCTTGACCTTGGTGTGCACCCACTCGGCGCCTGCCACCATGTTCATCGGGAGCTCGGCGTCGAAGGCCAGGTTGAACTTCCAGACGGAAGGCTGGCGCAGCGAAGCATCGATCAGGTCGACGTTGACGGCCGAGGCACCGAAACCGGTGGTCGGCTGCTTGCTCGGATCCGGGTTGAACATGCCGTCCTTGGTCGTCGAGCCGAGCACGCAGGCCGCGAAGCCGGTGTTGCCGCAACCCACGAAGCCGGTCGCCAGGCCCGTGTTGGAGAACGGGTTGGACATCCAGACGTTGGCCGCTGCGCCCTGGAACAAGCCGAAGCCGCCGCGGACTTGCTTCTTCTGGTTGGCCTTGCTGTCCAGCACGTAGTTGAACCACACGCGAGGCTGGGCCAGGTCGGTGCCGTCGGCCGTGATGCTGTTGTTGCGACCGAAGCCGCCGGTGGCGCGGGTCACCAGGTTGCCGCTGACGGTGCCAGCCACAGCGCCGGTCAGCACAGGCGCGTTCTGGGCAGGCGAATCGGGCACCGAGGTGCGGTCATAGCGCAGGCCGGCACCCAGCGTCAGCTTGCTGTTGACCGTCCAGCTGTCCTGGAGGAACAGGCCGGTGTTGGCCATCGACCAGCGGGCAACGCCGTCGTCCAGCGACTTGCCGGGCAGCGGAATCTGCACCTGGTAGCCGCTCGGGCGGCCACGGGAGAAGTTCTCCAGCACGGCAGCTTCCACGAGGGTGCCACTCAGCGCCGAGCAGGTCACAGCGCCCGTCAGGCCGGCCGTGGTGTAGGTGCCGGCGGGGCCGTTGATACAACCGAAGGTGTAGTTGCCGTTGACGTTCTGGAAGAAGGCGTTGTAGACCTTGTTGTTGCTGTAGTCAGCGCCGCCCTTGATCTCGTGGTCACCCACGACCCAGTTGGCACCGAAGTAGCCGTCGAAGGTCTTGGTGTCGAGGATGTTGAACTGGCGGCTGAGTTCCGTACCGAAGTTCAGGAAGCGGGTGCCGGCGTTGATGCCCGCGGGCGAACCGGCAGGGGCAGCGCCCGAGAACGACAGGCCGATGGCCGGCAGCTTGCTGTTGTTCACCGGCTCCGCGTGATAGTCGCGGTTGGACAGCTTCAGCTCGGTCGAGAAGTTCGGCGTCCAGTCGGCGAACCATTGGCCCACGACGGTCTCGATGGTCTTCTTCTGGTTCCACCACCACGAGGTCAGGTTCAAGCCGGTGGCGCTGTAGGTACCGAAGTTGGTTTCGGCCTGGTCCGTCTTGGTGTAGCGGATGTTGGCGCGATGGTTTTCGCTGATGTTCCAGTCCAGCTTGAGCAGCGTGTCCTTGACCGTGACAGGCGCTGAAGCGTTCGGCGTGCCAATGTCCATGTTGTACTTGGTCTTGGCGATCGACGCTGCCGAGTCGATGGCCGCCTGCGAAATCGCCACGTTGGTCAGCGGGCTGCCGACCGGGCCGAATTCGGGCTGGGCACGGGTGCTCTTCAGTTCTTCGTAGCTGCCGAAGAAGAACAGCTTGTCCTTGATGATGGGGCCGCCAACGGTGAAACCCTTGGTGCTTTCCGTGTACGGCAGGAAGGCGAATTGCGTGTTGGTGACGCGATTGAAGCGGCGGCCGCTCATCGTGTCGTCACGGTAGACGTAATAGACGCTGCCCTTGAGCTCGTTCGTACCCGACTTGGTCACGGCGTTGATGTTGGCGCCGGTGTAGCCCTGCTGGGTGACGTCGTAGTTCGAGATGTTGACCTGCACCGACTGGATCGCGTCGATGGAGATCGGCTGCTTGATCGTCGGCAGGTTGTTGGCCTCGAGGCCGAAGGTGTCGTTGATCTTGACGCCGTCGACCGTGATCGAGTTGTAGCGCGAGTTCTGGCCGCCGGCCGAGATCTCACCGCGCTCCTTGTCGGTCTGCGACAGGCGCGGATCCTGGCGGGCGTAGTCCTGCAGGTTGCGGGCGATGGAAGCGTAGGCGTCCAGCTCCTGGCGGCCCAGGCTCGTGCCGGCACCGGCGTTGGAGCTGTTGAACTTGCTGTTGGCGTTCGTGGCGCTGCCCGTCACGACGACGGCTTCCAGCGTCTGGCCACCCAGGCGGATGTCGAAGTTCAGGCTCTCAGCCAGCTGCAGGTAGATGTCGTCCTGGCTGCTGCGGTCCGCGCCCTTGGTGGTGGTGACGGTGTAGGGGCCACCCACGCGCAGGCCGCGGACGCTGTAGCGACCTTCGGCATCAGTCACGAAGGTGTTCGTCGAGCCGGACTCACGGTGCACGATGGTCACGGTGGCGCCAGCCACCGGGGTACCCTCAGCCGAGGTGACGCGGCCACCGATGGCGGCCGTCGTGTTCTGCGCCATTGCGGGCGCGGCGGCCACGATGGCCACGGCGGCGCACAGCGCCGACAACGGGAATCCAGACCCAAACCTGTTGCTCATCCCAATCACTCCTGTTGTGCGCGCGGCAGCCCGCGGCTGATGTGTCGAAAGTGGTCACGCAAGCGTCATGAAGCGCTCGCCGCTGTCGCGTCTGCGGCGCCCAAAGAGGGCGCGGCCGCTACGGTGACGGAATTGTCATGACTTTCTGTGACAGAACTTTACGGGTAAGTCAGAAGTGGCCCGTTTCAGACACTGGTGCCCGGCGTGAGGCACTGCGACAGTGCGTCGCTTGCCGGCGACATCGACCCCGTTTCGGGCCCTTTGGACAGGGCAATACGGAACTGAGCCCATGAAGCGGGACCGAGTTTGCACCGAGTTGGTGCAATCTTTACTGGAATGTAAACCTAGCGCCGGAGCGCCCGCGATGTAGCGAAACCGCGACAAACTCGCGCTACAAACCGACCTCCAAGATCCCAGCCTCCTCCAAGCAGCTTCGTCATGGTCCCAACCCACCCCTTCCGACTCGGTGCCGGCCTCATCCTGGGCGCCGTGCTCGCCGGCTGCGCCACCCAGCAGCCCAGCGCCCCGACAGAGCTGACGCTGCTGTCCATCAACGACTTCCACGGCAACATCCAGCCCGCCGACCCGACACCGCTGCTGCCGCGCCTGCCCGACGCGACGGGCGCCATCAAGGCCCAGCCCGCCGGCGGCGCGGCCTATCTGGCAACGGCCCTGGCCACGTTGAAGGCCAAGAACCCCGACGCGCTGGTCGTCGCCGGCGGCGACCTGATCGGCGCCTCGCCGCTGATCTCCAATCTGTTGCGCGATGAGCCGACGCTGACGGCCATGTCCCAGCTCGGCATTGCCGCCAGCGCCTTGGGCAACCATGAGCTGGACGCCGGCCTGCCCGAACTGCTGCGCCAGGCCCGCGGCGAATGCGGCGCGGCAGGCTGCCTGTGGCCGGGCTACAAGGGCCCCGGCTTCCCCTATCTCGGCGCCAACGTGCTGGACGCCAACACCGGCAAGCCGCTGCTGCCCACCCATGTTCTCAAGCAGGCCGGCGCGCTGAAGGTCGCCATCGCCGGCGTGGCCACCCTGGAGACGCCGCATGTCATCGTCGCCCGGGCCATCAAGGGCATCCGCTTCGCCGACGAGGCCGACACGCTGAACGCGCTGGTGCCCCAGCTCAAGGCCGAGGGCGCTCAGGTGCTGGTGGCCGTCATGCATGAAGGCGGCGTACAGGGCAAGGACGGCGGCGCCAACGATCCGACCTATACCTGCCCGACGCTGACCGGCCGCGTGCAGGACATCGCCAAGCGGCTGGACCCGGCCTACGCCATCATCATCGGCGGCCACACCCACCAGGCCTACACCTGCAAGATCGACGGCCGCCTCGTCGTCCAAGCCGGCAGCTATGGCGGCTGGATCACCGAAAGCCACCTCAAGTTCGATACCGCCGGCAAGGTGATCGACGCCCAGGCCGTCAACCACCCGGTGCTGCAGTCGGCCTATGCCCCCAACCCGGCCCTGGTGGCGCTGGTCGCCCAGGCCGCCGCGCTGACCGAAGCCGCGCGCAACAAGCCGGTCACCACGCTGACGCAAGGCGCCGTGCGCAGCGCCAAGGAGCCCAACGGCGATTCCACGCTGGGCAATCTGATCGCCGACAGCCAGCTCGCCTTCGCCCGCAAGCAGGGTCCGGCCGACGTGGCCTTCATGAACCCGGGCGGCATCCGCGCCGACCTGACCGTCAAGCCCGGCAGGCCGACGACGATGAGCGACCTGCTCGCCATCCAGCCCTTCGGCAACGATATCGTCGCGGTGACGCTGAGCGGCCAGCAGCTGCTGGACATACTGCAGCGCCAGCTGCCCAAGGCCGATGCCGCGCCGCGCATGCTGCAGCCCTCGTCGACGCTGCGCTACCGCTGGCGCGCAGGTGCCGACGGCGTCGCCCAGCTCGTCGACCCGCGCATCAACGGCGAGCCGGTCGATGCCGCGCGCAACTACCGCGTCGTCATCAACAACTTCCTGTCCGAAGGCGGCGACGCCCAGACCGGCTTCAAGCATGGCCGCGACCGCGCCGTGCTCGGCACCGACATCGACGCCCTCGTCGAACTGCTGCGCGACAACCCCCAGGCCGTGGCCCAGGCCGCCCCTGGCCGCATCGTGCGAGAGTGAGTCAACGCACGCAGACAGGGCCCTAGGGCAAACCTGTAACTTCTTGTAGCGACCCGGCGACGGCGGCATGGTTGCCCCGTCCTAGACTCGAAGCGCCCGGCACTGCTGGCCGGGCAACAGCGGCTCGGGGGCGTGATGGCATGGGACATGCAAGCTGGCGGTGACGCCCAGCCTCGGGCCGGTCCTGCGGCCACGAGCGCCTCGCCCAGCCCGCTGATCCGCGAAGTGATCGCCAACCTGCCCTGCGGCCTGGCCGTCTTCGACGCCGAGCGCCGCCTGCTGGTGCACAACGCCGAGTTCGAGCGCCTGCTCAATGTGCCGGCCTCGCTGTTCGAAGAGCCACCGCTGCGCTTCGACGACCTCATCCTCTTCTTCGCCGCCCGCGGCGACTACGGCCAGGGCGAGCAGGCCCGTGCTTCGGTCGACGCGGCCCTGGCCCTGGGCCGCGACCAGCGCCCCAACCGCCTCGAGACCTATCGCACCGGCGACCGCCTCATCGAGGCCCGCACCGCGCCCTTGCCCGATGGCGGCCTGGTGCTGACCGTGCTGGACCTGACGCCGCAGGCCCAGGCGCGGCTGGCCGCCGAGCGCGCCTCGCAGGCCAAGACGCGCTTCCTGGCCAATATGAGCCACGAGATCCGCACGCCGATGAACGCCGTGCTCGGCATGCTGCGCCTCTTGCAGAAGACGCCGCTGGACGCCCGCCAGCGCGACTACGCCGTCAAGAGCGAAGGCGCCGCGCGCGGCCTGCTCGGCCTGCTGAACGACATCCTCGACTTCTCCAAGATCGAGGCCGGCCACCTCGGCCTGGACCCGCACCCCACGCGCCTGGACGAGCTGCTGCGCGACCTCTCCGTCATCCTGGCCGCCAATGTCGACAAGCGCGAGCTCGAGCTGCTCTTCGACCTCGACCCCACCCTGCCCCCGGTCATCCTGGCCGACGCGCTGCGCCTGCAGCAGGTGCTGATCAACCTGGCCGGCAACGCCCTCAAGTTCACGCAGGCCGGCGAGGTCGTGCTCGGCATCTCGCGCGTGTCGCAAAGCGCCAGCGGCGTCGTGCTCGCCTTCTCGGTGCGCGACACCGGCATCGGCATCGCGCCCGAGCAGCAGCAGCGCATCTTCTCGGGCTTTGCCCAGGCCGAGGCCTCCACGGCGCGGCGCTTTGGTGGCACCGGCCTGGGTCTGGCCATCAGCCGCCGCCTGGTGCGCCTGATGGGCGGCGACATCCACCTCGAAAGCAGCCCAGGCCTCGGCAGCCACTTCAGCTTCACGCTGAGCTTTCCCCTGCCCACCGAAGAGGTCGCCCCGGCACCGCGCCAGGCCCTGCAGGCCCTGGTCATCGACGACCACCCCGAAGCGCGTCGCGTCATCGGCACGCTGGCCCAATCCCTGGGCTGGACGGCGCGCCTGGCCGCCAGCGGCGCCGAGGCGCTGGAACTCATCGCCAGCGGCACGCCCGAGGTCGTGCTGCTCGACTGGGTCATGCCCGGCATGGACGGCTGGCAGACCGCCGTGCACCTGCGCCAGCGCCTCGGCCCCGAGCCGCTGATCCTGATGGTCACCAGCCACGACCGCGAGCGCCTGGCCCAGCGCAGCGCGGCCGAGCAAGCCCTGCTCGATGGCTTCCTCGTCAAGCCCATCACCGCCACCATGCTGAGCCAGGCCGTCAGCACCGCCATCCAGGCACGCTGCAGTGAGGGCGACCCACCCGAAGCTGCACCGCAGCGCCTGGCCGGCCTGCACCTGCTCGTCGTCGAGGACAACCCCGGCAACCAGCAGGTCACGCGCGAGCTGCTCGAACTCGAAGGGGCCCAGGTCAGCCTGGCCGGCGACGGCCAGCAGGCCCTGACCCTGCTCGCCCAGACCCGCGGCCGGCGCAGCTTCGACGCCGTGCTGATGGACGTGCAGATGCCCGTCATGGACGGCACGACGGCGACAAGGCTGATCCGCCGCCAGCTCGGCCTGACCCTGCCCATCATTGCGATGACAGCCGGCGCCCTGGACGCCGAACGCCAGGCCTGCCTGGAAGCCGGCATGGACGAGCACATCGGCAAGCCCTTCGACCCCGATGTGCTGGTGGCCGTGCTCAGGCGGCGTTGCGGCGCCGCGCCCACGGCAGCCAAGGCCGCCGCGGCCGAGCTGCCGTCCACCCTGCTGGCCGACGCTGGCCGCGCCGGCATCGCGCTGGCCGAGGCCCTGGCGCGCATGTCCGGCCGCGTCGAGCTCTTCGAGCGCACGCTGGCCGCCCTGCACGAGCAGGATCGCAAGCTCGCCCAGGCGCTGGCCGAAGGAGGCCGCACCGCCACCCGCGGCCTGCATGGCTACCGCGGCCTGGCCGCCATGCTGGGCGCCGGTGAGCTGGCCGCGCTGGCCGCCGAAGGCGAACATGCCGCAGCGCCCGATGAGGACTGGCGCCGCCGCTTTCTCGAACGCCGCCAGGCCGACCTCGCCGCGCTGGACCGGCTCGCCGCCGACCTGCACGCCCGCCAGGCGCTGCATGACGACCTTGCCGCGCAGGACCGGCCCGCCACACCGGGCAGCCTCGCCCAACGCGTGGGGGCCCTCGCCGACCTGCTCGACGGCGCCGATCTCGAGGCCCTGGACGTCCACCAGGGCCTGCGCGAGCGACTGCGGCAGGAAGCCGATGAAGACACCGCCACCGCCCTCGACTCGGCCATGGACGCCCTCGATTTCGGCACCGCACTGACGCTGTGCCGCCGCCTGCGCACGACGCTTGAGGCCTAAGCATGATGCAACTCTTTCTGCCCGACCGCGCCCCCTTGACGCAGGGCCAGGCGCCGCCGGGCCGCCGCCCGCGCCTGCTGCTCGTCGACGACCAGCCCGTCAACATCCAGGCCCTGCATCGCGTCTTCGCCAGCGACTGCCAGGTGCTGATGGCCACCGACGGCGGCCGCGCCCTGCAGCTCTGCCGCGACCGCCAGCCCGACGTCGTGTTGCTGGACGTGCAGATGCCCGGCATGGACGGCCACCAGCTCTGCGCCGAGCTCAAGGCCGACCCGCTGCTGCGCTCCATCGCCGTCATCTTCGTGACCGCGCAGGACCTGCCCGAGGACGAGACCCGGGCGCTGGACGCCGGTGCGGCCGACTTCATCACCAAGCCCTTCAACCCCACCGTCGTGCGGGCCCGCGTCAGGACGCAGCTGACGCTCAAGGCCCAGGCGGATCTGCTGCGCGAGCTCGCCTTTGTCGACGGCCTGACGGGCGTGCACAACCGACGCCATTTCGACGAACGCTTCATCGCCGAGGCGCGCCGCTCGCAACGCACGCGCGCACCGCTGGCCATCGTGCTGGCGGACGTGGATCACTTCAAGCGCTACAACGACGCGCTGGGGCATCTGGCGGGAGACGACTGCCTGCGCCGCGTGGCGGGAGCGTTGCGAGCCTGCTTGAGGCGGCCGACGGATCTGCTGGCGCGCTACGGTGGCGAGGAGTTCGTCTGCCTGCTGCCGGACACCGACCTCGCCGGGGCCATCGGCGTGGCGCAGTTGATGGAGGACACCGTGAGAGCCCTGTCACTGCCGCATCCCGGGGTGGAAGGCTGCGTGACGATCAGCCTGGGAGTGTCGGCGGGGGCGCAGGGCCAGGGGCTGGTGGAGGCCGCGGACAAGGCGCTGTATCTGGCCAAGGCGGCCGGACGAGGCCGCGTCAGCTGGGTTGAAGGCTGACTTCCAGCGCCACCGGGACTTTCACCGCGAGGTCGTCGACATGCCGAGGATGGCGCTCATGAGCTGGTTATCCAGCGCGCTGGACTGGGCGACACGCACGGGCAACTCGTCGGCCTTGCCCTGCCGCTTGTCCGTCCACACCAGCTTCACGGGCACCAGCACGCGGCCGAAGTAGTACTCGCCGCCGGAGACCTGCGCCAGCGGAATGAGCAGCTTGGTGGCCATGCCCTGGTCGCCAGCGCCCTGCTCCATCAGGTCGGACACGGGCAGCGAGTGCTCCGTCCAGCCGTCGCCCTGCGTGTCCAGCTCCCCGTAGCGCTTGAGCTGGGTGCCGTTACCGGTGAGGCCGAAATCCTTCTGGCGCACGACGAGCTTGAGGTCGCTGGTGGCCGTCTTGCCCAGGTTGCTGAGCTTCACGTAGACGATCTGGCGCAGGTACAGGCCGGTCGGGCCCGCCCCCGTCATCAGGTGGCGCCCGGCCGCCCAGTTCTTGCTGCCTTCGACCAGTTGGCTCTCCAGCGCCGCGTCCAGCACCTTCATCGGCATCTGCTGCTGGCGCACGGTGGCGGCGAACTCGGCGGCGTTCTGCGCACCCAGCTCGGCCACGAGGCGGGGGGCGAGGTCGTAGCGCTCGCTGTTGAGCTTGAGTTCGCTGGAGGCGGCCTGCGTGGCGGCGAGCCGCTGGTTGGTCTCGCGCGTCGTGATGGCCACGTAGAACGACAGGCCCGCCGTCCCGATGGCGAGCAAGGGCGCGGCGTACTTGATGAAGGTGTCCAGGGCGTTGGGCGGTGCGGGGTCGCTCATGAGGTGGCCGGCAGCTGGGTTGCGACACTGTGGCCCGAAGGCGCGTCCGCCGTCCATCCTGCCGATGGAGGACGGGGTGCGCGGAGCGCCTCTAGAATGCGGACCGAGCGCGGGATTCGTATAGTGGCAATACCCTAGCTTCCCAAGCTAGAGCCGCGGGTTCGATTCCCGCATCCCGCTCCACCGCGGCCAAAACGGCCCCATACGTTCATCAGCGCAGGTCTGCACGGCTACAGTCGCTCGCATGACGTCCCCTGCTGTTTCGCGTCCGCCCACCACCTTGGCTGTCGCCTGGCGCCAGTTGCTGCGGGATTGGCGGGCCGGCGAGCTGCGCCTGCTGATGCTGGCCGTGGCCCTCGCGGTCGCCGCACTGTGCGCCGTGGCCTTCCTGTCCGATCGCCTCGACCAGGGCTTGCGCCGTGACGCCGCCAAGCTGCTCGGCGGTGATGCCGTCGTCGCCAGCGACCAGCCGACGGCCCAGGCCCTCGTCGACCTGGCGGCCACCCAGAACCTGACCACCGCGCGCAGCGCCACCTTCCCCAGCATGGCGCGCAGCGATGAAGCCCATGGTGGCGAGAGCCGGCTGGTGGCCGTGAAGGCGGTCGGCACGGGCTACCCGCTGCGCGGCAGCATCAAGCTGCGCGAGGCCCTGCCCGGCCGCAGCGGCGCACCCGCCCCGGGCGAGGTCTGGGTCGACCCGGCCGTGGCCGACGGCCTGGGGCTCAAGCTCGGCGACACGCTGCTGCTCGGCGACGCCCAGCTGAAGCTGGCCGCGCTGATCGACACCGAACCCGACCGCGGCGCCGGCTTCATGAACTTCGCGCCGCGCGCGCTGCTGGCCGAAGCCGACCTGGCCGCCACCCACCTCGTGCAACCGGCCAGCCGCCTGACCTACCGCATGGCCGTCGTGCCCGGCCCGGGCGCGACGCCCGGCGCGGTGGCGCGCTTCGTGGCGGGTGCCGAACAGCTCGTCGAGAAGGACAAGCTGCGCGGCGTACGCCTGGAATCGCTCGAGTCCGGCCGCCCCGAGATGCGCCAGACGCTGGACCGCGCGGCGCGCTTCCTGCGCCTGGTGGCCATGCTGTCGGCGCTGCTCGCGGCCGTCGCCGTGGCGCTGGCCGCGCGCGACTTCGCGGCGCGCCATCTGGACGACTGCGCCATGCTGCGCGTGCTCGGCCAGCCGCAGCGCCGCATCGCCTGGGCCTATGGACTGGAGTTCCTGCTCGCCGGCCTGAGCGCCAGCGCCGTCGGCGTGCTCGGCGGCCTGGCCCTGCACCAGGTCTTCGTGTCGCTGCTGGCCGGGCTGATCGACGTCAACCTGCCGCCGCCCAGCGTCTGGCCGGCCCTGCTCGGCCTGGGGCTGGGCCTGTCGCTGCTGCTGGGCTTCGGCCTGCCGCCGGTGCTGCAGCTGGCGGCCGTGCCGCCGCTGCGCGTCATCCGCCGCGACCTGGGCGCGCCCAAGGCCGGCTCCATCCTCGTGCTGGGCGCGGGCGTGGCCGGCCTCGCGGCCATCCTCGTCGTGCTGGCCGGCGACATCAAGCTGGGCGCCATCGCGGCCGCGGGCTTTGCCGGCGCGGTGCTGCTGTTCGCGCTGCTGGCCTGGGCTGCGGTGTGGCTGCTGCGCCGCCTCGTGCCGGTCAACGTCAGCGGCACCGGCGTGCCGCGCTGGCTGCTGCTGGCCACGCGCCAGGTCGCCGCGCGACCGGGCTTCGCCGTCATGCAGGTGGCCTCGCTCGCCGTCGGCCTGCTGGCCCTGGCCCTGCTGGTGCTGCTGCGCACCGACCTCATCGACAGCTGGCGCCGCGCCACGCCGGCCGCGGCACCCGACCGCTTCGTCATCAACATCCAGCCCGACCAGGGCGAGGCCTTCCGCAAGACGCTGACCGACGCCGGCGTGAAGGGCTTCGACTGGTACCCGATGATCCGCGGCCGCCTGACGGCCATCAATGGCGAGCCGGTGCAGGCCAAGCGCTTTGCCGAAGAGCGCGCCCAACGCCTGGCCGAGCGCGAGTTCAACCTCAGCCACACAGCCGACATGCCGGCCCACAACCAGATCACCAGCGGCCGCTGGGGCGATGCCAAGCCCGATGAGACGGGCCTGAGCGTCGAGGAAGGGCTGGCGACGACGCTGGGGCTCAAGCTCGGCGACACGCTGGCCTTCGACATCGCCGGCCAGCCCGTGCAGGGCCGCATCACCAGCCTGCGCAAGGTCGACTGGTCGTCCATGCGCGTCAATTTCTTCGTGCTGTTCGAGAAGGCCGAGTTGCCCGAGCTGCCGTCCACGCAGATCGCCGCCTACCGCAGCCCAGCTGCCAGCAAGCTGGACCGCGAGCTGGCGCGGCAATTTCCCAACCTGACCGTCATCGACGTGTCGGCCCAGCTCAACCAGGTGCAGGGCGTGCTGGACCAGGTCATCCAGGCCGTGCAGTTCCTGTTCGGCTTCACGCTGGCGACCGGTCTCGTCGTGCTGCTGGCGGCCGTAGGCAGCACGCGCGAGGCGCGCACGCGGGAGTTCGGGCTGATGCGGGCCCTGGGCGCACCGTCGCGCCTGCTGGCCCAGGTGCAGCGTGCCGAGCTGCTGGGTGTGGGCGCCTTGGCCGGCTTCCTGGCCGGCGCCGTGGCCCTGGTGCTGGCGGCCCTGCTGGCGCGCTTCGTCTTCGAATTCGAATGGCATATGAAGCCGTGGGTGCCGCTGATCAGCGCCGTCTGCGGTGCGCTGCTGGCGTGGAGCGCTGGCTGGTGGAGCCTGCGCGGCGTGCTGCAGCGGCCCGTCGTGCAGACGCTGAGGGAGGCCCAGGCCGAATGAGCCTCGCACGCGCCCGCGAAATCGGTCGCTATCTGGCGCTGTCGGCGGCCGTCGTCGGCGTCTATTACCTGCTGGCCCGGCTGGGCCTGCTGATGGTGCTGCCGCCCTACCAGGTGGCGCCCATCTACCCGGCAGCCGGCTGGGGCCTGGCGGTGCTGCTGGTCTGGGGCCTGCGCTACACGCCAGCCGTGGCCCTGGGCTCCTTCATCGTGCAGGCCACGACGATGAACGAACAGGCCGGCGTGCTGCCGCTGGCCCTGGGCATCGGCCTGGGTGCCGCCACCCAGGCGGTGGTGGGCACGCTGCTGGTGAGGCGCTGGTGCGGCCGCCCGCTCGTGCTGGCCTCGCCGCGCGAGATCGCTGGTTATCTGGCGGCGGCGGCGCTGGCCGGCTGCATCAGCCCGAGTTGCGCGACGCTGCTGCTCAAGGTGTTCGGCGTCATCTCGACGGCGCAGGCCACGCTGGTCTGGACGGTGTGGTGGACCGGCGACCTGATGGGCGTGCTGATCGCCACGCCGATCACGCTGGCCCTGATCGGCCAGCCACGCGCGGCCTGGGCGACGCGGCGCTTCAGCGTCGGCCTGCCCATGCTGCTGACCACGCTGATGGTCGGCCTGGGTGTGGCAGCCACGATGGAATGGGACCGTCAGCGCAACCGCGCCGACTTCACGCGCGACGCGACGAGCGCGGCCCAGGACCTGGCCGGCCGCCTGCGCGAGCCGCTGCTGGCGCTGGAGGGCGTGCACGGCCTCGTCAAGGTCAAGCCGCGGCCGACGCGCGACGAGTTCGCCCGCGCCACGCGTGGCTTCCTGACCGAGGAAAGCCCGCTGATTGCCCTCGGCCTGACGCTGCGCGTCGCGCGCGCCGACGTCGACCGCTTCAACGCCGCGGCCGCGGCCGACGCCTTCCCCGGCGGCTACCAGGCGCGCGACCGCCTGCGCGCCGGCGACCTGCGCCCGCCGCCGGACGAGGACATGCTGGCCATCCGCCTCATCGAGCCGCTGTCGCGCAATGCCGGCGCGCTGGGCATCAATGTGCGCACCATTCCCGGCGCCCGCGCCGCCATCGAGAAGGCCGCGAGCCTCGGGCGGCCGCTCGCGTCGGCGGGCTTCCAGCTATCGCAGGACAAGGAGGCGGCGCTCGGCGTCGTGGTCTACCAGCCGCTCTACCGCGGCAGCGCCGCGCCGAGCGAGCAGGCCCTGGACGGCGTCGTCTTCGCGACGCTGCGCCCGGACCTGCTGCTGTCACGCCTGTCAGCCAACTGGCCCGAACACCTCGCCGCCTGCCTCGTCGACCTGGAGCCCGGCGCCCTCTTCCCGCGCCTGGGCGGCCGCGTGGGCTGCGAGGCGGTGCAGCGCGGCGACGATGCCACCCTGCCCCTGGTCAAGCTGCCGCTGGAATTCGGCGGCCGGCAATGGGAGGTGCGCGTCTACGACCTGCCCGGCCTGGTGCAGGCGCCGGGGCGCAGCTGGGCCTTCGCCCTCGTCGGCCTGCTGGCCACGGCCATGGTGGGGGCGCTGCTGCTGCTGATGTCGGGCCGCACCCAGCATGTCGAGGCCCTGGTGCGGGAGCGCACGGCGGCGCTGGAGCGCGAGGTGGCCAGCCGCACCCAGGGCGAGCGCGCGCTGAGCCAGAGCGAGCAGCGCTTTCACAGCATCTTCGAGACCGCGCCCATCGGCATTGCCTTCACCGACCTCAACGGCGGCTTCCAGGAGGTCAATGCGCACTTCTGCAACCTGATCGGCTATACGGCCGAGGCGCTGATGCGCCAACGTTCCATCGACGTGACGCATGCCGACGACCGCCGCGAGGACATCCGCCTGGCGCGCCGACTGATGCGTGGCGAGATCCCCTACTACCGGCGGCTGAAGCGCTACGTCCGCCCGGACGGCAGCCTGGCCCATGCGCGCGTGCTGGTCAGCCTGCTGCGCGGCGCCGACGGCCGGCCCCACCGCCTGGTGGGCGTCGTCGAGGACATTACCGACCAACTGCGCATCGAGGAACTGGACCGCGCCCGCGAGGCCGCCGAAGCGGCCAACCAGGCCAAGAACGAGTTCCTGTCGCGCATGAGCCATGAGCTGCGCACGCCGATGAACGCCATCCTCGGCTTCACGCAGCTGATGCAGATGGACGCGAGCGAGCCGCTGCCGCCCAGCCAGCGCGTGCGCGCCCAGCAGATCGCCCAGGCCGGCTGGCATCTGCTGGAGATGATCAACGACACGCTGGACCTGTCACGCATCGAGGCCGGCTCGCTGCGCCTGGAGCCGGTGCTGCTGGAGCTGCCGCCGCTGCTCGCCCGCGCGCTGGCGCTGGTGCAGGGCCAGGCGGCCGAGCGCGGCCTGGCCATCAGCCAGCGCGTCGACCCCGCGGCCGTGCGCCTCGTGGGCGACCCGACGCGGGTCACGCAGATCCTGACCAATCTGCTCAGCAACGCGGTCAAGTACAACCGCCCGGGCGGCAGCGTCAGCATCGAGGCGCGCAGCTGGGAGCCGGGTTGGGTCGAGATCGCCGTGCGCGACACCGGCCTGGGCCTCACCGCCGAGCAGCGCGCCGCCCTCTTCCAGCCCTTCAACCGCCTCGGCCGCGAACGCAGCGGCCTGCCCGGCACCGGCATCGGCCTGGTCATCAGCCAGCGCCTGGCCGAGATGATGGACGGCAGCCTGCGCGCCGAAGAGCAGGACGGCCCGGGTGCCTGCTTCGTGCTGCGCCTGCCGGCCAGCGGCGCTCCCGCCGCGCTGGCGAGCCGCGAGGCGCCCCCCGACGAGCCGACCAGTCCGCGCGCCAGCCCGCAGCGGCGCCTGCTCTATGTGGAGGACAACCCGCTCAATGCCGAGGTCATGCGCGGCATCCTGGACCAGCGCCCGGGGATCGAGCTGGAGATCGCCCCGACCGTGGAAGCGGGCTTGCGCGCGCTGCGCGAGCGCCCGCCGGCCCTGCTGCTGCTGGACTGGCAACTGCCCGATGGCGACGGGCTGACGCTGCTGAGCCGCATGCGCGACCTGGGCCGGACGCTGCCGCCCGTCATCGTCGTTTCCGCCAATGCCCAGCCGGAGCAGATCGCCGCGGCCCAGGTGGCGGGCGCCCAGCACTACCTGACCAAGCCGCTGGACGTGCGTGAATTGCTGGCCCTGGTCGACGAATTGTTGGCGGCAGGAGGCGGCCTGGCGGGGGCAGAATGAGGGCCCAGACCCCAACACGCATCAGCGCCCGATGAGTTCCACAGACCTCGTTCCCAGCACCGGTGCCCAGGCCGTGCAGGCCCTGGCACGCACCAATGGCCGCCAGTTCCTGACCTTCCGCATCGCCGAGGAGGAATACGGCCTCGACATCCTGCGCGTGCAGGAAATCCGCTCCTATGAGCCGCCCACCCGGGTTGCCAATGCGCCGGCCTTCGTCAAGGGCGTCGTCAACCTGCGCGGCGTCATCGTGCCCATCGTCGACCTGCGCATCCGCCTCGGTCAGGCCGGCGAGTACAACGCCTTCACCGTCGTCATCGTGCTGAACGTGGCCAACCGCGTCGTCGGCGTCGTGGTGGACTCGGTCTCCGACGTGCTGGAACTCAGCGCCGACGAGATCAAGCCCCGCCCCGAAGTGGCGGCCGCCCTGGACGCCCGTTTCATCACCGGCCTGGGCAAGCTCGGCGAGCGCATGCTCATCCTGCTGGACATCGAGGCGATGATCAAAAGCCCGGATTTCGGCCTCGTCGACTAGCCAGATCCGGCTGAAAGTTAGCGATCGCTGACTGTTTCACCGTTGGAAACATTGCATTCCACCGGATGCACGACTGGTCTTAGCACTCATCAAACCAGAGTGCTAATATCCTGCTCACCGCGGCATCCCGCGCCGCGGTTTAGCAAGGATTCATGACGATGTCCGCCTCTTCTGCCATTGCCGTCCGCGACCCCTGGGCCCTCGTGCCCTCGCTGGGCAATCTGGACGCATACATCTCCGCCGTCAACCGCCTGCCGCTGCTGACCGCCGAAGAAGAAGGTTCCGCTGCGCGCAGCCTGCGCGACAAGGGCGACCTGGAAGGCGCCGGCCGCTTGGTGCTGTCGCATCTGCGCCTGGTGGTGGCCATCTCCCGCCAGTACATGGGTTATGGCCTGCCCCAGGGCGACCTGATCCAGGAGGGCAATGTCGGCCTGATGAAGGCCGTCAAGCGCTTCGACCCCGACCAGGGCGTGCGCCTGGTGAGCTACGCCATGCACTGGATCAAGGCCGAGATCCACGAGTACATCCTGAAGAACTGGCGCATGGTCAAGGTCGCGACGACCAAGGCCCAGCGCAAGCTGTTCTTCAACCTGCGCTCGATGAAGCACCAGCTCAAGGCCGGCAATCCCGACGCTGCGACGCACCGCAACACGCTGACCGAAGCCGAAGTGGCCCATGTGGCCAGCACGCTGAACGTCAAGCGCGAGGAAGTGCTGGAGATGGAGACCCGCATGTCGGGCGGCGATGTGGCGCTGGAGCCGCAGACCGACGACGAAGGCGAGAGCTTTGCGCCCATCGCCTACCTCGCCGACGACAGCCATGAGCCGACCCGCGTCATCGAGGCCCGCTCGCGCGATGCGCTGGCCGGCGACGGCATCCAGCGCGCGCTGGAGGTACTGGACCCGCGCAGCCGCCGCATCGTCGAGGAGCGCTGGCTGAAGGTGAACGACGACACCTCGGGCGGCATGACGCTGCATGAGCTGGCCGCCGAGTACGGCGTGTCGGCCGAGCGCATCCGCCAGATCGAAGTGGCGGCGATGAAGAAGATGAAGAAGGCGCTGACCGAAACCGCCTGAGCTTGCGGTGCGCCAAACAAAAGGCCCCTCGCGGGGCCTTTTTTCATTTCTTGCCGGAGGAGGCCTCGGCCAGCAGCAGCTTGATGTCGTCCGCCAGCGGTTGGGCGCCGGCGCCGTAGCGGGCGTAGACGCGCACGCGGCCCTCGGTGTCGAAGATGAAGCTCGCCGCCGTGTGGTCCATCGTGTAGGTCTCGGGCGTCTTGCCCGGCACCTTGGCGAAGAAGACCTTGAACTCCTTGGCCGCGGCCTGGGTCTGCTCCTCGCTGCCACGCAGGCCGACGAAGCTCGGGTCGAAGCTGGCCAGATAGGCCTTCAGCAACTGGGCCGTGTCGCGCTCCGGGTCGATGGTGACGAAGACGCCCAGCACCTTGTCGCCATCGGCACCCAGGCTGCGCTTGACCTCGGCGACCTCGGCCATCGTCGTCGGGCAGACGTCGGGGCATTGGGTGTAGCCGAAGAAGACCACCAGCACCTTGCCCTTGAAGTCGGCCAGCGACCGGGCGCGGCCGTCCTGGTCGCTCAGGTTCAGCGTCCTCGCGTATTCGGCGCCGGTCAGGTCGATGCCCTTGAAGGCCAGCTTGTCGGGGCCGGACTTCTGGCAGCCGGCGAGAGCGAAGGTGATCAGCGCGGCCAGCGCGAAGCGACGGGTGTTCATGCGATGTAGTGGTCGATCAACAAGGCCGCAAACAGCAGCGACAGATGCCAGATGGAGAACCAGAAGGTCCGCCTTGCCAGCATCTCCGAATACGAGCGCCACAGCCTGAAGGCATAGCCGCAGAAGCCCAGGCCCAGGATGATGGCGCTGGCCAGGTAGAACCAGCCGCTCATGCCGGTCAGGAAGGGCAGCAGCGTGGCCGCGAACAGCACCCAGGTGTAGAGCAGGATCTGCAGCCGCGTGTAGTCGTTGCCGTGGGTCACCGGCAGCATGGGCAGGCCGGCGCGGGCGTAATCCTCGGCGCGGTACAGCGCCAGCGCCCAGAAGTGCGGCGGCGTCCACAGGAAGATGATGAGGCAGAGCAGCCAGGGCTCGGGGCCGAGGTCGCCGCGCAGCGCGGCCCAGCCCAGCACCGGCGGCATGGCGCCCGAGGCGCCGCCGATGACGATGTTCTGCGGCGTCATCGGCTTCAGGATGACGGTGTAGATGACGGCATAGCCGATGAAGGTGGCGAAGGTCAGCCACATCGTCAGCACGTTGACGTAGAAGCCCAGCAGCGCCATGCCGATCGCGCACAGTGCGGCCGAGAAGGCCAGCGTCTGCGGGCGGCTGAGCTCGCCCTTGGCCGTGGCGCGCCAGGCGGTGCGCTTCATGCGCGCGTCGATGCCATCCTCGATCAGACAGTTGAAGGCCGCCGCCGCGCCGGCCACCAGCCAGATGCCGGCTATTGCCGCGAGCATGGTCAGGCCCTGGGCCAGCGACGGCAGGCCGGGCACGGCCAGGGCCATGCCGATGGCGGCGCAGAAGACGATGAGCTGGACGACACGCGGCTTGGTCAGCTGGTAGAACTGCTGCCAGCGCGGGCTGTGCACGAAGGCGCTGGCGGTGGATGAAGAAGTGGAAGCCATATCAGTTGTCCAGGGCGATGGCGCGTTCCGGGCCGAGCGCCGGGCCGCTCCCTAGCCGGCCCGTCTGGCGATGTGCTTGCCGGTCAATCCGGCAAGCATCGCCGTCCCCGCGGGGGACCGACTGGGCTTGCCCGCGCGCAGCGGGGCAAGACTGGGCGAGGGGTCGTTTCATCTCAAGCGCGCGAGCAAGGTGGTGAGCAGGGCGAGCAGCACGGCGGCGCCGGCGGTGTGGGCCAGGGCAGCCACGATAGGCCAGTCGAGCACGACATTGGACAGGCCCGAGGCGAGCTGCCAGCCGGCAGCGGCGAGCAGCCAGCGTGACCAGTTCGAGGCATGCCGATGCAGCGCCCAGGCCAGCGCCAGGATGGCCGCGAAAACGAAGCCCGCGCCGATGCGATGGGCCATGTGGATGGCGGCCAACGCCTCGAAGCCCAGCCAGCCGCCGTCGGCGCGCTGGCCCAGCTCGCGCCAGAGCTGGAAGCCCTGGGCGAAGTCCAGCTGCGGCCACCACTGGCCGCCGTGGCAGGTCGGGAACTCATCACAGGCCAGCACCGCGTAATTGGTGCTGACCCAGCCGCCGAGGGCGACCTGAGCGAGGGCGAGCAGCAGCACGGCCGCGACGCCGAGCCGCAGCGCCGCCGGCAGCCGCAGCGGGCGCGGCTCGTAGGCCTCGTGCTGCCAGGCCAGCAGCATCAGCAGGCCCATGCCGAACAACAGGTGCAGGGTGACGATGGCCGGGAAGAGTTTCATCGTGACCGTCAGCGCGCCAAAGGCGCCCTGCACGCAGACCCAGACCAGCGTCAGCGTCGGCAGCCAGGGCGAAGGCGCGGCGGTTCGATCATGACGCTTCAGCCGCCAGCTCAACACCGCCATGACGAGGATGAGCAGGCCGACGCCGCTGGCCAGGTAGCGGTGGACCATCTCTATCCAGGCCTTGCCATGCGTGACCGGGCCGGTCGGCATCGCGGCCTGGGCGGCCTCGATGTGGCCGTGGGCACCGACCGGGCTGGCGGCGCTGTAGCAGCCCGGCCAGTCGGGGCAGCCCAGGCCCGAATCGGTCAGGCGCGTGAAGGCGCCGAAGACGATGAGGTCGAAGGTCAGGAACAGCGTCAGCAGCGTCAGCGCGCGCAGCCGCCCCGCCGGCGTCGCGCTGCGCGAGCGCTGGCGCCACCACAGCAGCGGACCAAGGGCGACCGCACCGCCGATGGCGGCGACCTGGCCGAGCGGGAGCAGCAGCTCGTTCATCTCGGTACCCCGGGCATTCCGGGCCGAGCGCCGGGCCGCTCCCTAGCCGGCCCGCGCTGGCGATGTGCATGCGGCTCGATGCCGCATGCATCGCCGTCCCCGCGGGGGCTGAGGCCGGACACATGGCGCCCAGCGGGCGGCATGTGCCTGCCGAAGAGCTGCAGCTCATGCCGCAGCGCGGTCTGCAAGACCGACCGGGCTCGCCCGCGTTCAGCGGGGCGAGATTGGGCGAGGGGCACGTTCATCTTCCCGCGGTGTCCCAGAAGGCGCTGGCCTTCAGCAGCTTGTCGAGGTCGGCCTTGAGCTTCTTGGGCTCGGGTTCGGCCGGCGCGCGCTCCATCCAGCGGTTCATCGGGTCGATGACGTAGAAATGATCGCTGGCCGCCTTGCCCACCGCAGGCTGCAGCCAGGTCGCGAGGCGCTCGGCCGGCACGCGCAGCACGGTGACCTCGGCGCCCTTCTGGCTGATGGCCGCCATGACCTCGGCGCGCGGCATGCCGGTGTCGGGAATGAGCCAGAGCTTGTCGACGCGCGCGCGCTCCTTGCCCAGCATCTCGCGCAGCTGGCGCTGCACGAAGAGCTGGCGTTCGCAGGCCGTCGGGCAGTCGGAACCCTGCACGACGGCCAGCAGCCACTGGCCACGCAGTGCAGCCGGCGCCACCGGGCGCCCCTGCAGATCGGTCAGCGGCAGGTCGGTGGGCATGTCGACGGCGGGCGCGATCAGCTCGCCATAGGCCGAACCGCTGGGCTTGATGACGTAGAAGGTGAAGTAGGACGCGACCACCGGCGCGGCGCACATGGCCAGCACGAGCAGCATCTTCCAGCGGCCGGCGCGCTGCTGCGGCACCGCGCGCGGGTCGGGCAGGCTGTGCACCGCGAAGCTCAGCGGCGTCATGGGATCACGGCTGCTTGCGGAGCCGGGGGCGGACGAGTTGGAACCAGACATAGAGACCGGCGATCAGCGCGCAGAGCGCGAACCATTGAAAGGCATAGCCATAGTGTTTTTGCAGGCCGAGATCGGGTGCCGGCCAGTGGCGCAACAGGCCATCGTCGGCCGGGGCGGTCTGGACGACGGTCAGCAGCAGCAGCCTCAGGCCCGACTCGACGGCGAAGGCCGCAGGGTCGAGATTTTGCCGGATCGCGCCGGACGAGCCTTCGCCGAGCTCGAAAAGCCTCGACGGTGACGCCGCCAGCCGGCCCTCGACGACGACCTCGCCCGCGGGCGTGACCAGCGGCGGCAGCTGCTGGCGGTCGCGCTGGTTGCGCGGCGCCCAGCCACGCTGCACGAGGATGGCTTCGCTGCGGCCCGCGAGCCGCAGGGGCGTCACGACGAAGAAGCCCGCGTGGCCGTCCATGGATCGGTTGTCCAGCCAGACGGTGCGCTCTGCGAGCCAGGTGCCGCGCAGCGCCACGCGGCGATGCAACGGCCCCGCACCGCCCAGGGCGGCGTTGTCGATGGCGGGCTTGACGGCTTCGGTGTCGATGGCCGCCTGCAGTGCGATCTTCTGCGCGGCGCGGTCGAGCTGCCAGACACCCAGCCGCGCCGTCAGCGCGGCACCCAGCAAGGCCGCCAGCAGCACCAGCCAGCGTCTGCCGGTCATGCGGGGACCCCGAGCGGATAATTCGACACCATGAAATTCGTGATCCTGATCGCCTTCATCGGCATCCTCGGCGCGCTGGCAGCAGCGGGCTTCTTCATGCTGCGCAAGGGCGGCAACAAGCGCAGCCCCAATATGGCAAAGGCGCTGACGGTGCGTGTCGGCGTGTCGGTGGCGCTTTTCCTCATCATCCTGCTGAGCTGGAAGATGGGGTGGATACAGCCCACGGGCCTGCCAGTGAAGAGTGCATAAAAAAAGCGCCGCGACTGCGGCGCTTTCTCATTGCGGTGACGTCACAGCCAGTAGACGATGACGTACAGGCCCAGCCAGACCACGTCGACGAAGTGCCAGTACCAGGCCGCGCCTTCGAAGCCGAAGTGGCGCTCGGGCGTGAAGTGGCCCTTCATCAGGCGGATGGTGATGAACAGCAGCATCAGGGCGCCCACGCAGACGTGGAAGCCGTGGAAGCCGGTCAGCATGAAGAAGGTCGAGCCGTAGATGCCGGAGTTCAGCTTGAGGTTGAGCTCGGTGTAGGCGTGGTGGTATTCATAGGCCTGGAAGCCCAGGAAGGTCGCGCCCAGGATGACGGTGATCCACATCCAGGCAATCGTCTTGGCGCGGTTGCCGGCGATCAGCGCGTGGTGGGCGATGGTCAGCGTGACGCCCGAGGTCAGCAGCAGGGCGGTGTTGATCGTCGGGATGGGCCACGGACCCATGGTGCTGAAGGCTTCGACGGTACCGGCCGGCGCGGCGGTGAAGCCGGGCGCGGTGCTGGGCCAGACGGCCTTGAAGTCGGGCCACAGCAGCGCGTTCTCCAGGCTGCCGAGCACCGGCACCGAGTACAGGCGGGCCCAGCCCAGTGCGCCGAAGAAGGCGGCGAAGAACATCACCTCCGAAAAGATGAACCAGCCCATGCTCCAGCGGAAGGAGACGTCGATGCGGTCGCTGTACAGGCCGCCCTCGCTCTCGCCGATGGCCTGGCGGAACCACTGCTGCAGCACGAAGGCCCAGAAGGCCAGGCCGCCGAACAGCGAGTACATGCCCCAGCCGTGGCCGTTGACCCATTGGCCGGCGCCGAGGATGACGAAGAACAGGCCGGTGGCGGCCAGCACCGGATGCCGCGAAGGCGCCGGGACGAAGTAGTACGGGGCTTTGCCCGGGGAAGTCGCTGCCGACATATTGTTCTCCTAGTACTCGCTCGTTCTGAACTTTGTTGCGGCGCGGGCCCTCAGGCCCCCGCCACGCCACTGCTGATGACCCAACGGACCAGCAGCACCAGCACCAATACAAACAGGGCGGCGCCAAGCACGCCCGCGATCAATACATGCACCGGGTTGAGCTTGGCCATGTCTCTCTCATGGTCCCGGCCCCGGCGCACGCCGAAAAAACTCCAGGCCACGGCCGAGATCGTCTGGGCGAACGAGGCCTTGCGGCCCACCGCTTCCTTCAGATCCTGACCGGGTTCGCTCACAGCGCCGCTCCCATGGCCTTGGGCGCCTGGCCCAACTTCACACCGCCCTTGCCCGCCACCTCGAAGAAGGTATAGGACAGGGTGATGGTCTTCACATCCTTGGGCAGCTTGGGGTCGATGACGAACACGACCGGCCACTGCTTGCTCTCGCCCGGCTTCAAGGTGTACTCGTTGAAGCAGAAGCATTCCAGCTTGTTGAAATGCGCGCTGGCCTGCATGGGCGCATAGCTGGGAATAGCTTGCGCGGCCATGGTGCGGTCCTGCTTGTTGCGGAACTCGTACATGACCTGGGTCAGCTCACCCGGATGCACCGTCAGGTGGCGCACCGCCGGCTTGAAGTCCCAGGGGCCGCGGGCGTTGGTGTCGAACTCGACCGTGATCTCACGGCTGAAATCGATCTGGCCATTGCCATCGGCGATGCCCTTGCCGGCCAGCGCCGTCTGGCGTTCGGCCAGCGACAGCACGTTGATGCCCAGGGCATTGCAGATCGCCCTGTACAGCGGCACCAGCGCATAGCCAAAGCCGAACATCAGCGCGACGATCACCGCCAGCTTCATGACGAGCTGGCGGTTGTCGCGGTGAAGTGCAGCCAGGAAGCGCATGTCAGTGGGCCAGCATCACCATCTTGGCGACGAAGCCGACGCCAAAGACGAGGGCGATCGACAACAGGATCAAACCCAGTCGGCGGTTGGCCTTGCGCTGTTCGGGCGTCATGACGATCAAGCGACGATCTTCGTGGCCGAAGCATTCAGCTTGGGCGGGGTCTCGAAGGTGTGGAAAGGGGCCGGCGACGGCACTTCCCACTCCAGGCCTTCAGCGGCTTCCCAGGGCTTCTGCGGCGCCTTCTCACCCTTGCCGCGCATCGCCGGGACAACCACGAACAGGAAGAAGTAGACCTGCATCAGACCGAAGCCGAAGGCGCCGATGGACGCGATCATGTTGAAGTCGGCGAACTGCATCGGGTAGTCGGCATAGCGACGTGGCATGCCGGCCAGGCCCAGGAAGTGCATCGGGAAGAAGGTGATGTTGAAGAAGATCAGCGAGCCCCAGAAATGGATCTTGCCGCGCGTCTCCGAATACATCACGCCGGTCCACTTCGGCGCCCAGTAGTAGTAACCGGCGAACATGCCGTACAGCGAACCCGCCACCAGCACGTAGTGGAAGTGGGCCACGACGTAGTAGGTGTCCTGCAGCTGGATGTCGACCGGCGCCATGGCCAGGATGAGGCCGGTGAAGCCGCCCATCGTGAACACGAAGATGAAGCCGACGGCGAACAGCATCGGCGTCTCGAAGGTCATCGAACCGCGCCACATCGTCGCCAGCCAGTTGAAGATCTTCACGCCCGTGGGCACGGCGATCAGCATGGTCGCGTACATGAAGAACAGCTGGCCCGTCACCGGCATGCCGGTCACGAACATGTGGTGGGCCCACACGATGAAGGACAGGATGGCGATCGACGCCGTCGCATACACCATGGACGCATAGCCGAACAGGCGCTTGCGGGCGAAGGCCGGCACGATCTGGCTGATGATGCCGAAGGCCGGCAAGATCATGATGTAGACCTCGGGGTGGCCGAAGAACCAGAAGATGTGCTGGTACATGACCGGGTCGCCGCCGCCAGCCGGGTTGAAGAAGGCGGTGCCGAAGTGGCGGTCGGTCAGCGTCATCGTGATGGCGCCGGCCAGCACGGGCATGACGGCGATCAGCAGATAGGCCGTGATCAGCCAGGTCCACGAGAACATCGGCATCTTCATCAGCGTCATGCCGGGGGCGCGCATGTTGAGGATGGTCACGATGATGTTGATCGAGCCCATGATGGACGAGGCGCCCATGATGTGCATCGCGAAGATGCCGGCGTCCATCGACGGGCCCATCTGCAGCGTCAGCGGCGCGTACAGCGTCCAGCCGGCGGCGGGGGCACCGCCCGGCATGAAGAAGCTGCCGACCAGCATCAGGGCCGCGGGGATCAGCAGCCAGAAGCTGAAGTTGTTCATCCGCGCAAAGGCCATGTCGGCGGCGCCGATCTGCAGCGGGATCATCCAGTTCGCGAAGCCGACGAAGGCCGGCATGATGGCGCCGAACACCATGATCAGACCGTGCATGGTCGTGAACTGGTTGAAGAGTTCCGGGTTGAAGAACTGCAGGCCAGGCTGGAACAGCTCCGCGCGGATGCACAGGGCCAGGATGCCGCCGATCATCAGCATCGTGAAGGAGAACAGCAGGTAGAGGGTGCCGATGTCCTTGTGGTTGGTCGCGAACACCCAGCGGCGCCAGCCGTGGGGTGCATGGTGATCGTCGTGATGGTCGTGATCGTGGGCGTGGCCGTCATGGCCACCGACCGCGCCGTGGGGGGGGAGCACTGCACTCATGTGATTTCCTCTGATTCGGCGTTCGGTCGATTACTTGCGGGCGGCCAGCACTTCGGCCGGCTGCACCGTCTGACCCGTCTTGTTGGACCAGCTGTTCTTCGTGTACGTGATCACGGCGGCGATGTCGGTGTCGCTGAGCTGCTTCCAGGCGGGCATGCCCTTGTCCATGCGGCCGTTCAGCACGACGTTGATCTGCTGCAGCTTGTCTTCGGCAAGCACCACGGGCGACTTGTCCAGCGGCTTGATCGGGCCGGCGCCGGAGCCATCGGCCTTGTGGCAGACCGCGCAGTTGGCGGCGTAGACCTTCTCGCCACGGGCGACCAGGGCGGCCTGTTCCCAGACCTTGTTCGGGTCGTCGGCCTTGGCGGCGATTTCCTTCTTCTTGCCATCCACCCACTTGGTGTAGTCCTCGGCGGACACGACCTTCACGTGGATGGGCATGTAGGCGTGTTCCTTGCCGCACAGCTCGGCGCACTGGCCGTAGTAGTCACCGATCTTCTCGGCCTTGAACCAGGTGTCGCGCACGAAGCCGGGGATGGCATCCTGCTTGACGCCGAAGGCCGGCACCATCCAGGCGTGGATGACGTCGTTGGCCGTCGTGATGATGCGGACCTTCTTGTCCACCGGCACGACCAGCGGGTTGTCGACCTTCAGCAGGTAGTTGTCGACCGGCTCGGGCTTGCCGGTGTTGGATGACTCGCGTTGGGCGGTGTCCAGCGTGGCCAGGAAGCCGATGCCCTCGCCTTCGCCCTTCAGGTAGTCATAGCCCCACTTCCACTGGTAGCCGGTGGCCTTGATGGTCACATCGGCGTTGGTGGTGTCCTTCATCGCGACGACCACCTTGGTGGCCGGCAGGGCCATGCCGATGACGATCAGGAAGGGCACGACGGTCCAGGCGATCTCGACGGCCACGCTCTCGTGGAAGTTGGCCGACACCGCACCCTTGGACTTGCGGTGCTTGAAGATGGAATAGAACATGACGCCGAACACGGCGACGAAGATGACCAGGCAGACGATCATCACGAAGTTGTGCAGCCACATCTGGTCGTGGGCGATGCGCGTGACCGGCTCGTGCAGATTGAGCTGATTGACGCCGGGGCCGCCCTTGAGGTCGTTGACCGCCAGGGCCGGGCCCGCTGCCAGGGCCGCCATCGCCGCCGTGGCCCAACGGCCCCAAGCGCGTGAGGCGCTATGCACTCGTGCGTTCATCATCGTCATGGTTGTCACTTGGTTCTTTGAAGAGCGGGGCTTGCAAACCAGCCCAACGGCCGGATTTGGGAGGCAAGTTCCGTGGATTGGGCCGGGTGTTGCCCCAAAGCCCTCTATGCGGCGCGGGATTTTAGCCCAGGCTCCGGGAGGGACGACCCAGGCCGCCCCCGGGGATTCACCCCCTTCATCCCGATTCGCGCCCCTTGCGCAGCGTCGCACGCATGGCGTCGATGGAAACATGGGTCTCGGCAGCCATTGTGAGGCGTGGCGCGGCCTTGAACGCATGGCCGAAAACAAGTTCCAGCGTCAGCGCCAGCCGCCCGTCCGCATCGCGCAGCGTTTCCAGCCGGGCCAGCAGGGCGGCCTTCCAGGCGCGGCCGCGCAAACCGGCAAAGCGGGTCGGTGCCAGATTGCCACCCAGGCTGCGCAGATCGGCCAGCAGGCTTTCGGGCGTGGCCCAGGTCAGGCGCAGCCGCTGCTGGTCCATGACGGGATCGGCAAAGCCGGCCTTGAGCACCAGATCGCCGATGTCGTGCATGTCCCACCAGTCCGGGGCCGGTCGGCCCCAGCCGGCGCGGGCATACAGCGTGCGCAGCTCGACGAAGCTGTCCGGGCCCAGGCAGGAGAACATGACGAAGCCGCCGACCGCCACGCTGGCCTGCCAGGCGTCGAGCAGGGCCGGCAGGTCGGCGCAGGCGTGCAGGGCCATGTTGGACCACAGCAGGTCCACCGGCGGCTGAGCCGGCAGCGCATCCATCTGCCCCGACGAGGCGCCGCGCAGCTTCTGCCACCAATTGCGCTGGCGCTTTTCAGCCGCGCGCGCCGCCAGCGCGGGGTCGGCTTCATGCCAAAGCACTTCGGCGTTCGGGTAGGCCAGGCGCAGCAGCTCGCCACTGGCACCCAGGGCGGGCGAAGCATCCAGCACGCGCGCCGGCTGCAGCTTGATATAGGTCAGGCGCTCGGCCATGCGGCTGGCGACCTCGCCATGCAACCAGGGCGGCTCTGCGGCGGCTGCAAGCCGGCGCGCCTGGTGGCGCACGGCTTCGGCGTCGAGAGCCTGGGGCCGCGGCCCCTTGTTTGAAGTAGGGGTCGATGCCGGTTCACTCATGGAGCGGTCAGTATATTGAGCCGATGCCCGAGCGCTCCCTGTCGGCAACCAAGCCTGCGTTGATCGAGAAAGTCCTGCTGCGCTGCGCGGGCCAGTGCGCCGTCTGTCGTGCCTGGAGCCACCAGACCATCTGCGAGTCCTGCCTGGCCCTCTACGCCCGACCCCAGCCGCGCTGCTGGACCTGCGCCGCCAGGCTGCCGCTCGAACTCGTCGGCAAGCCTCGCCCCCAATGCGGGCGCTGCCTGCACGCCGCACCGCCGCTGGACCGCACCGTCGCGGCGCTGGACTACCGCTTCCCCTGGGACGGCCTGCTGCAGCATTTCAAGTACCACCAGGCCCTGGAGCTGCGCGAGAGCCTGCTGGAGCGGCTGAACACCGCGCTGAATGCGGCCGAAGTGGGCGCGCCCGACTGGCTGCTGCCCGTGCCCCTGTCGGATCGACGCCTGCGCGAGCGCGGCTACAACCAGGCCCATGAACTCACCAAGGCCCTGGCGCGGCGCCGCGGCCTGCGCTGCGAGCCCGACCTACTGCTGCGCGTGCGCCACAACGAGCGCCAGGCGGGCCTGAAGCTGGAGGACCGCGCGGCCAATGTGCGCGGCGTCTTCGCCGTCGAGCCGCTGCGAGCGGTTCGACTGCGCGGCACCAATGTCGCCCTGCTGGACGACGTGATGACCAGCGGCGCGACGCTGTTCGAACTCGCCAGCGTGCTGCTGCAGGCCGGCGTCATGAGCGTGCAGGCCTGGGTCATTGCGCGGACCCCTGAACCCGGCGACGAATGAGGCCCCTCGCCCAGGTTCGCGCCGCTGAACGCGGCGAACCTGATCGGTCCCCCGAGGGGACGGCGATGCACGCGGCCTCGAGCCACGTGCACATCGCCAAGCGGGCCGGCTAGGGGCGGCCCGGCGCTCGGCCCAAATGCACGCGCGAGATACTGCGGCGATGTTCAACATCGTCCTCGTCCAGCCGGAAATCCCGCCCAACACCGGCAACGTCATCCGGCTTGCGGCCAACACCGGCTGCAGCCTGCACCTGATCGAGCCGCTGGGCTTTTCGATGGAAGACAAGCTGCTGCAACGCGCGGGGCTGGACTATCACGAGTACGCCCGCGTGCAGCGCCATGCGGACTGGGCGGCCTTCCTGGCGGCCGAGACGCCCGACCCGGCGCGCCTGTTCGCCTTCACGACGCGCGGCAGCCGGCCCTTTGGCGAGGTGGCCTGGCAGCCGGGTGACTACTTCGTCTTCGGCAGCGAGACCGCCGGCCTGGCGCCCGCGCTGCGCGAGACCTTCCCCGCCGAGCAGCGCGTACGGCTGCCGATGCGCGAGGGCCAGCGCAGCCTCAATCTGAGCAACAGCGTGGCCGTGGCGGTCTTCGAGGGCTGGCGGCAGAACGGCTACGCCGGGGGCGGCTGAGCTATTCGGCGCGCGCCTCGCGCCCCATCAGGTGCTCGACCGCCTCGCCAACGCGCAGGCGCCCGTCCAGCAGCGCCACCATGCCCTCGGTGATGGGCATCTCGACACCCGCCTCGCGAGCCCGCGCCAGCACCGTCGGCGCGCTGTAGACGCCTTCGGCCACATGGCCGAGCTGCTGCAGGATTTGCGGCAGGGCCAGGCCCTGGGCCAGCATCAGGCCGACGCGGCGGTTGCGCGACAGGTCGCCGGTCGCCGTCAGCACCAGGTCGCCCAGGCCGGACAGGCCCATGAAGGTCTCGGCCTTGGCACCCAGGGCCAGGCCCAGGCGCAACATCTCGGCCAGGCCACGCGTGATGAGGGCGGCGCGGGCGTTCAGGCCCGGCGCGTCCGGGGCCGCGGCCGACAGCCCGTCGCAGACACCGACCGCGATGGCCATGACGTTCTTGACGGCGCCGCCCACCTCGACGCCGACCGGGTCGCTGGACGTGTAGACCCGCAGCCTGTCGCCATGGAAGGCATCGACGGCGGCCTGGGCCAGGTCGGCGTCCTCGCTGGCCGCGACCAGGGCCGTGGGCCGGCCGGCGGCCACTTCCTGCGCGAAGCTGGGGCCGGACAGGATGCCCACGCGCATCGCCGGCTGCAGTTCGCGGGCGATCTCGTGGCCCAGCCGCCCGGTGCCGGCCTCGAAGCCCTTGCACAGCCACAGCACGCGCTGGCTGGACGGCAGGGCGGCGAGGGTCTCGCGCAGGCCGGACATCGGTGTCGCGACGATGGTCAGCCCCGCGGCGGCATGGGCAATGGATGCGCTGCGATCCGCCGTCAGGCCAAGGGTGGCCGGCAGTTCGCTGTCCGGCAGATAGGCCGCATTGCGGCGGCTGGCGCGCATCTGCCCGATGGCCGCGGCATCGCGCCCCCACAGGCTGACGTCATGGCCGGCCTGCGCAGCCTGGATGGCCAGCGCAGTGCCCCAGGCACCGGCGCCGAGCACGCTGATCTTCATCGTCGTCATGCGCAGAGTTTCACCCAAGTAAAACGCCCCGCACTCGGCGGGGCGTCGTCAGCGAAGCCGCTGAATCAGTTGACCGCTTGGCCGCCTTGCGCAGCGCGTTGCGCCTGCTGGGCCTCGAACATGGCCTGGAAGTTCACTTCCGTCAGCAGCACGGGCGGGAAGCCGGCGCGGGTGCAGACGTCGGACACGATGGCGCGCAGATAGGGGTAGACCATCTGCGGGCAGACGATGCCCAGGATGCCTTCGAGCTGGTCCTGCGGCACGTTGCGGATCTCGAAGATGCCGGCCTGCTTGGCTTCGACCAGGAACAGCGTCTTGTCGCCGACCTTGGTATTGACCGTGGCGGTCACGCAGCATTCGAAGATGCCGTCGGTGACATTCTCGGCCGACAGCGTCAGGTTGATGTCGACTTGCGGCTGCGATTGCTCCAGCAGGATGTGCGGCGCGTTCGGCTGTTCCAGCGACAGATCCTTCAGGTACATGCGCTGGATCTGGAACACGGGGGTGCCTTCGGCGGCAGCTTGGATCTCGTCGGCCATGGAATTCTTTCTAGCGAAGCGTCAAACAAAAGCCCGCAGGCGGCGCGCTGCGGGCGGTGGCTGGATTATGGGCGAGGCCCCATGACAAAGCGCCGGGGGCTTGCCCGGGCTTGAAATCAGGCAGCCTGGAGCAAGGGCAGCAGTCCGCCCTTCTGGTCGAGGGCGATGAGGTCGTCACACCCCCCGACATGGGTGTCGCCGATGAAGATCTGCGGCACGGTGCGCCGGCCGGTCCTGGCCATCATGTCCTGGCGCTCGGCGGGGTTGAGGTCGACGCGGATCTCGTCGATCTGCTCGACGCCACGCTGCTTGAGCAGCATCTTGGCGCGCACGCAGAACGGGCAGACCAGCGTGGTGTACATCTTCACGGACGCCATCTTCAAATCTCCTTCGGGCAAAAACCGCTTACGCAGTTTTCTCCACCGGCAAATTGGCCTCCCGCCAGGCCTTGAGGCCGCCGGCCAGCACCTGGGCCTTCTCATAGCCCAGCTTGCGCAGCATGCCCGCAGCGCGGCCGGCGCGTGCGCCCGTCGGGCACACCAACACCAGCGGCAGGGCCTTGTTGGAAGGCAGGGACTTGTGGCTCTCGATCTGGCCAAAGGGGATGTTGCGGGCGCCCACCGGATGGCCCTTGGCGTACTCCTCGGGCTCGCTGACATCGATCAGCACGCCCTTCTCGCGGTTGACCAGCTGCACCGCCTCGGCAGGGCTGACGCCGCCGCCTTGGGCGCCCGACATCAGCAGGGGGTAGATCAGCATGCCGCCGGACACCAGCGCGGCGACGATCAAAAACCAGTTCTCGATCAGGAAGTTCAAGCAAGCATCCCGTGTAATTCAACGAAGCCGAGCATTATCGCTGGAGCCGATAATCCGCCGCCTTCCACCACCTGTGCGTTCTTGCCCATGTACAAGCTCGTCCTCATCCGCCACGGCGAATCGACCTGGAATCTGGAAAACCGCTTCACCGGCTGGACCGATGTGGACCTGACGCCCACCGGCGTCGAACAGGCCAAGAACGCCGGCCGGTTGCTGAAGGAAGCGGGCTATGACTTCGACATCGCCTACACCTCGGTGCTCAAGCGCGCCGTCTGGACGCTGTGGCACTGCCTGGACCAGATGGACCGCACCTGGCTGCCGGTGCGCCACGCCTGGCGCCTCAACGAGCGCCACTACGGCGGCCTGCAGGGCCTGAACAAGGCCGACATGGCCAAGCAGTACGGCGACGAGCAGGTGCTGATCTGGCGCCGCAGCTACGACACGCCGCCGCCGGCGCTGGAAGCGACCGACCCGCGCAGCGAACGCAGCGATCCGCGCTACGCCAAGCTCGACCCGAACGACGTGCCGCTGACGGAATGCCTGAAGGACACGGTCGCCCGCGTGCTGCCGTTCTGGAACGACACCGTTGCGCCGACGATCAAGAGCGGCCAGCGCGTCGTCATCGCCGCCCATGGCAACAGCATCCGCGCGCTGGTGAAGTACCTCGACAACATCGCGGACGACGCCATCGTGGGCGTCAACATCCCCAACGGCATCCCGCTGGTCTACGAGCTGGACGAGAACCTCAAGCCCATCAAGAGCTACTACCTCGGCGACGCGGAAGCGGCCGCCAAAGCAGCCGCAGCCGTCGCGAATCAGGGCAAGGCCTGATCCACGGCTGAGATGACCTCATCGACGCTGACCCACTCGGTGGGACCGCGTCGCATGAGCGTCACCGTCGAGCCCCACGGCGCCCAGCGCGCCGGGTCCACGGGGCCCCAGATGCTCAGCAGCCGCGCGCCGACGCCCGCAGCCATATGGGCCGGGCCGGTGTCGTTGGCCACCACCACACCCGCCAGCTGCAGCAGCGCGTTGTAGACGCCCAGCGCCACGCCGTCGAGGCGGATGGCGTCCGGGTAGAGATCCTTCGCACCTTCGACCTCCGCCGGCCCCGGCACGATGACGACCCGCCGACCGGCCGCATGCAGGCGCCGCACGAAGTCCGGAAAGGCCGGCCAGCTGCGGTCGAGGAACTCGATGCGGCCGTTCGCAAACGGGCAGATCAGCACGCAGCGCGCCGGCTCCACGCCCTGCGCCGCCAGCAGCGCCCGCGCCTGCGCTCGCTGCGCCTCGCTGACCTGCATGGCTATGTCCCGCGGCGGCTCGGCCTGCATGCCGAGGAAATCGCAGGCCAATTCCCAGTACTCGACCAAGGTGTGCCGGCCTTCGCGCTTCGGATGGCCGCGTCGCAGCAGCCAGGTGCGGCCGTCGCCCGCATGGCCCTCCGGCTTGAGCCCGGCAAAGCGCGCGTCCAGGGCTGCGGAGAAGGCATAGGGAAACAGCAGCATGTTGGAACGGCCGTCAAAGCCCGGGTCCTCCTGCCGAATCTGGCGTCGCATCACCCGCAACTGCCCGATGCGGTCATGCAGGCCTGCCGGCCGCACATGCACGGGCCAGCCCTCGGCCTCCAGCAGGCCACGCGCCCAGCCCTTGCCCACCAGTTCCAGCCGGTAGCCGTGGCTTTCGAGCAAGCGCAGTGCCGGAATGCTCAGCACCGTGTCGCCGACGAAGTTGCGCAGGCGAACGATGAGCGGGCGTGCTTCTATCATCAGCAATTCTTTACAAGTGGCGCGGGATTCTCCCTGCGCGGATGCCCTCTTCATGTCCGAGATCACCCTGCCCTCCGCCGCCGAAGTGATCGCCGTGCATGACGCGGCCCTGGCGCGTGCGCCGCAACCCGCGCAGGCCAGCGATCTGCGCGGCTGCATTGCCGCCAACCACTTCCACAACAGCAGCCTGTGGGCCCAGGAGGACCTGGCCCGCCGCACCCAGGCGCCCGATGCGGAGATCGTCGCCAACAAGCGCGCCATCGATCGCCACAACCAGGCCCGCAACGACGCCATCGAGCGCATCGACGAGTTCCTGCTGAGCGCGCTGGGCCTGGTGGACCCGACGACGATCGCCAGCGCCCTGCCCCGCTCCACCATCTCGCACGGCGCGCGCCTGAACAGCGAGACGGCCGGCTCCATGCTGGACCGCATCTCCATCCTCGGCCTGAAGATCGCCGCGATGCGCGAGCAGACCCTGCGCACCGACGTCGACGACGCCCACCGCCAGTCCTGCGCCGAGCGGCTGGAACGCCTGACCCAGCAGCGTGCCGATCTCGGCAACTGCTATGACGAACTGCTGGCCGACGCACGCGCCGGGCGGGCCTACTTCAAGGTCTACCGCCAGTTCAAGATGTACAACGACCCACGGCTCAACCCGGCCCTGGTGGCGGAGTCCAGGTGATCCCGGCGCCAATCGCGCCACGTTTTGCGGCCAACCTGGACTGGCTGTACGGCGAGCACCCCTATCTCGACCGCCCGGCGGCGGCAAGGGCTGACGGCTTCGCGGCCGTGGAGCTGCAGCAGCCGCATCTGCATGACGGCTCGGCGCTGAAGGCCGCGCTGGCCGGGCTGCGCGTCGTGCTCATCAACGCGCCGGCCGGCGACTGGGCGGCCGGGGAACGCGGCTTCGCCGCCCTGCCCGGCCGCGAAGCCGAGTTCCGCGACGCGACGCTGCGCGGGCTGGACCTCGCCACCCAAATCGGCGCGGCGCGCGTCCACCTGCTCTCGGGCCTGGCGGACGACAGCGCCGAAACACGGCTCACCTGGTTGAACAATCTGCGCTGGGCAGCCGAGCAGTCGTCCCTGCCTCTCGTCGTCGAGCCCATCAACCGCCGCGACATGCCCGGCTATTTCCTGCACCGCCAGGGCCAGGCGCTGGAATTGCTGGCCGCGCTGGACACGCCGCGCGTGCAACTGCAGCTGGACCTCTATCACTGCCGTGTTGCCGAGGGTGAATCGCTGACGCATCTGACGCGCGCACTGGAGCAGGGCCTGCTGGGCCATGTCCAGGTCGCTGGCGTCAAGGGCCGCAACGAGCCCGCGGCCGGCGAGTACGCAGCCGAGTTCAAGCTGCTGGAAGAACGCGCCTGGCCAGGCGCCATCGGCCTCGAATACCGGCCGCTTGCCGGCACATCGGCCGGCCTGGCCTGGTTTACAAGCGCGCGCTGATCACGCCGCGCAGCGTCTCGCCGAGGGCGCGACGGTCCCGGCCTTCCGTCATCACGCTGGGCAGGATCTGCACGTCGATGCCCAGGCCCCGGGCAGAGGCGATGCTCCACAGGCTCTGGGTCAGCGTCATGTCGCCGATGAAGCGGGCCGACGGGCTGAAGCGCTCCCCTGGCTCGTACCAGCGCAAGACAAGAGGCAGCACCGGCGCACCCGTCGACACGGCCGCCTGCAGCAGGTTGGCATGGAAGTGCAGCAACTCGGGGCCTGCACCCGTCGTGCCTTCGGGGAAGACGGCGACGCAATCACCCGCCTGCAAGGCCGCGGCCGTCTGGTGGACGACGCGCAGCGCATCGCGCTTGCTGGTGCGCTCGATGAAGAGGGTGCCGGCACCTTCGACGAGAGCGCCCACCAGCGGCCAATGCTTCACGTCGGCCTTGGACACGAAGCGGGCCTGCGGCAGCACCGCGTGCACGGCGGCGATGTCCAGCCAGGAGATGTGATTGGCCACCATGAGGTGACCCGTGGGCAGGGCCTGGCCCTGGGACTTGATTTCAATACCGAGGATGCGCAGCGTCTTCACCGACCACCACTGGATCTGCCCATGCTTCTCGGCGGCCGTCATCAGTTCGAAGCGGCGTCTGACGATCCACAGCCCGTGCAGCACATGCGGCACAAGGCGCGCGAGGCGCCAGGTGGCGATCAAGGCCCTCATTCAGCCCCCCGCCGGGCCGCCCCAAGGGAGGCTGCGCCCCCTCGGGGGGCAGCGTGCGAAGCGCGCGTGGGGGCTGTCATCCTTCGTATGCGACGTGGCCGGCGACGAGGGTGCAACGCACGCGCGCCGGCAGCTCGAAGCCGCTGGAGGCGAAAGCAAACGGGGTGTGCTTGCCCTGGCTGGCGAGCGCTTCGGGCGTGACGGCCCAGCTCGCGTTGGCGTCGAAGACGCAGACATCGGCGACACCGCCTTCCACGAGGCGGCCCGCGCTCGCCGACAGCGAGCCGAGGGCGTTGCCGAGCACGCGCACCGGCTCGGCGGTGACGACGGCGAGCGCGCGCTGCATCGGCAGCTCCGCGTCCCGCGCCCAGCGCAGCGCGAGGCTCAGCAGCAGCTCCAGGCCCGTCGCACCCGGCGTCGCTTCGGCGAAGGGCACGGCCTTTTCGTCGATGGTCACGGGCATGTGGTCGGACACCAGCGCGTCGATCGTTCCATCGGCAAGACCCGCGCGCAGCGCATCGCGGTCGCGCCCCTGGCGCAACGGCGGCGTCAGGCGCATGGCCGAGTCGAAGTAGCCGATGTCGACATCGCTGAGGTGCAGCGAGTTGATGGACACATCGGCCGTGACGGGCAGGCCTTCGCGCTTGGCGGTGCGCACCAACTCCACGCCGGCGGCGCTGCTGAGGCGGCAGATGTGCACGCGGGCGCCCGTCGCGCGAACCAGTTCAAAGATCGTGTGCAAGGCCACCGTCTCGGCGCTGACCGGCACGCCGGACAGGCCCAGCCGCGTCGCCACCGCACCGCTGGCGGCCACGCCGCCACCGAGGAAGAAGTCCTGCGGGCGCAGCCAGACGGTGTAGCCATAGGTGGCCGCGTACAGCAGCGCGCGGCTCAGCACCAGCGTGTCCTTGATCGGCACCTCGGCCTGCGAGAAGCCGATGCAGCCGGCCTCGGTCAGCTCGGCCATCTCGGTCAGGGCCGTGCCCTGCAGCTGGCGCGTCAACGCGCCGAGCGGAAAGAGGCGGCAGCGGCTGAGCTTGCGGGCGCGGAACTTCAGCATCTCGACCAGGCCGGGCTCGTCGAGCACCGGGTCGGTGTCGGGCGGGCAGACCAGGCTGGTCACGCCGCCGGCGGCCGCGGCGGCGAGCTCGCTTTCCAGCAGACCTTCGTGCTCGTGACCGGGCTCGCGCAGGCGGGCGCAGAGGTCGACGAGGCCAGGCGCGACGATGAGGCCGCTCGCGTCCACCGTGCGGTCGGCGCCGAAGTCCGACACTTCGCCCAGATGCACGATGCGGCCGTTGGCGATGGCCACGTCGCCGACGCGGTCGAGATTGCTTGCCGGGTCGATCAGCCGGCCGCCTTTGATGAGGATCTTCATGCTTCGTTCCCTGCCAGGATGGCCATGACGGCCATGCGCACCGCGATACCGAAGGTGACCTGCGGCAGGATGACGCTGCTCTTGCCGTCCGCCACTTCGGACGCGATTTCGACGCCACGGTTGATGGGCCCCGGGTGCATGACGATGGCGTCGGGCTTGGCCAGGGCCAGCTTCTCGGGCGTCAGGCCGAAGTGCTTGAAGAACTCGCCGCTGCTGGGCAGCATGCCGCCGTTCATGCGCTCGTTCTGCAGGCGCAGCATGATGACGACGTCGGCGCCTTTCACGCCCTCAGCCATGTCGTGGCAGACGCGCACGCCCATGTCGCGCAGGTCGCCGGGCACCAGCGTCTTCGGCCCGACCGCGCGGATCTCGGGCACGCCGAGGATGTTGAGCGCATGGATGTCGCTGCGCGCGACGCGCGAATGCACGATGTCGCCAACGATGGCCACCGTCAGGTTGCGGAAGTCGCCCTTGAAGTGCCGGATCGTGTACATGTCCAGCAGGCCTTGCGTCGGGTGCGCATGGCGGCCGTCGCCGGCGTTGACGACGTGCACATGCGGCGCGCAGTGCTGGGCGATCAGGTGAGGTGCGCCGCTCTCGCTGTGGCGCACGACGAACATGTCGGCGTGCATGGCACTGAGGTTGGCGACCGTGTCGAGCAGCGTCTCACCCTTGGCGGTGGAGGAGCGCGCGATGTCCAGGTTGATGACGTCGGCGGACAGGCGCTTGGCGGCGATCTCGAAGGTGGTGCGGGTGCGGGTGCTGTTCTCGAAGAACAGGTTGAACACCGACTTGCCGCGCAGCAGCGGCACCTTCTTGACSTCGCGGTCGTTGACGGACAGGAAGCTGCCGGCSGTGTCCAGGATCTGCTCCATGACCGCGCGCGGCAGGCCTTCGRTGGACAGCAGRTGGATSAGTTCGCCGTGCTTGTTGAGTTGAGGGTTGCGTTTGCTGAGCATCACAGGACTCCCGCCGGGCCGTCCCAAGGGAGGCCTACGCCCCCTCGGGGGGCAGTGAACGAAGTGAGCGTGGGGGCCATTACTTCACCTCGAACTTGAAGCGTCGGTCCTCGCCCTGCGCGAGGCGCAGGCTCTTGCCGGCGGCCAGCGTCACCCGGGCCGCCGAGAACGCCGGCTCGATCGGCAGTTGACGCCCGCCCCTGTCCACCAGCACGGCCAGTTGCACGCTGGCCGGGCGGCCGAAGTCGAACAGCTCGTTGATGACGGCCCGCGTCGTGCGGCCGGTATAGAGCACGTCGTCGATGAGCAGGATGTCGCGGCCGTTGACGTCGAAGGGCAGCGAGGTGTGGTCGGCCTTGGCCAGGCCGCGCGAGCCGAAGTCGTCACGGTGCAGCACGCTGGAAATGGTGCCGGCGTCGGCCAGGCCCAGGTCGACGGCCAGCCGCTCGGCCAGCCAGGCGCCGCCGCTCCAGATGCCCACCAGGGCGGTGTCGGGCGTCAGCAGTCGCTGCACGCCTTTCTTGAGCTCGAGGTACAGCGCCTCGGCATCGAGCAGCAATTCACTCAACTTAAAAACCTCCGTGCGCAAGCACTGCGGTGTGAGCCCTTCGGGCGGCCGGGCGGGCTCACGGGTGTTCTCGAAAAAACTGTTCCAGGATCAAGGCTGCGGCCGCAGCGTCCACATCGTGCGCGCCTTCGGCCTCGGCCTCGACGCTGGTATAGCGCTCGTCCACTTCGAAGACCGGCAGGTGGTGGCGCCCGGACAGCCGCCGGCCAAAATTCTGCGCCTTGGCCGTCATCTCGTGGGGCGCGCCGTCGGGGTAAAAGGGCACGCCGATGACGAGGGCGTCGGGCTGCCAGGTCTTGATGAGAGCGGCAATCGCGTCGAAATCGCCACTCTTGATGGTCGCGCGCGGCTCGGCCGCGCCGAGCATGCGGGTACCCGAGGCCACACCGATACGGCGGGTACCGAAGTCGAAAGCTAAAAAGGATTGATGCGCCGGCGTGAGGGCGGGCGCCTTCATCACGCGTGTCCCGCGTCCGAACTGAGCATGCGCGGGTCTACGCCCAGCAGCGCCAGCGCGCGCTCGTAGCGTTGCTCGACCGGCGTGTCGAAGATGATTTCCGGCGCCGCGTCCACCGTCAGCCAGCCATTGCGGCCGATCTCTTCCTCGAGCTGGCCGGCGGCCCAGCCGCTGTAGCCCAGCGTGACGAAGATCTTCCTCGGGCCGGCGCCGTTGGACAGGGCCTCCAGCACGTCGCGGCTGGTGGTCATCTCCAGGCCGCCGGGCACGGCCAGCGTGGCGTTGTAGTGGCCGCCCTCTTCGTCCAGCGGCTCGTGCAGCACGAAACCGCGGTCGGTCTGCACCGGGCCGCCGTAGAAGACGGGGCTGTCGGCCAGGGCTTCGGCCGGGGGGCTGAGCTCGACCTTTTCGAACAGATTGCCCAGCGTCAGCGAGGTCGGCTTGTTGACCACGAGGCCCAGGGCGCCGTTGTCGTTGTGCTCGCAGAGGTAGACCACGGTGCCTGCGAAGGCCTCGTCGGCCATGCCGGGCATGGCGATGAGGAACTGGTTGGTCAGGACGATCCGGTCGGCAGGCATGGCCGGCATTTTATTCTGTGGGTATGACTGCCCCCGCAAAACATGCGTTGGTCTGGTTCCGCCGCGATCTGCGCGTGGACGATCAGACCGCGCTTTACCAGGCGCTGAAGGCCGCCGACCAGGTCTTCTGCGCCTTCATCCTGGACCGCGACATCCTTGACGCCCTGCCCCGCGCCGACCGGCGCGTGGAGTTCATCCTGGGCGCGCTGCGGGTGCTGGACGAGGACCTGCGCAAGCTGGGCGGTGCGCTCATCGTGCGACATGGCTTCGCGGCCGACGAGATCCCGCGGCTGGCGGCGGAACTGGGCGTGCAGGCCGTGTTCACCAACCACGACGACGAACCCCAGGCGCTGATGCGGGATGCGCGGGTGGCCGACCTGCTGAAATCCGTCAACGCCGAGCTGCTCAGCTTCAAGGACCATGTCGTCTTCGAGCGCCGCGAGGTGATGACGGCCGCCGGCGGGCCGTACGGCGTGTTCACGCCCTACAAGAACGCCTGGCTGCGCAAGGTGGACGAGTTCTATCTGAGCAGCTACCCGGTGGAGCGCCATGCGCAAGCGCTGGCAAAGAGCGAACTGGCCGTGGGGGTTCCCAGCCTCGAGGACATTGGCTTCGAGCCCGCCGGGCTGATCGCCCACGTCGGCCAGGGCAGCCGCGGCGCCGAAGCCCTGCTGGACGATTTCCTGGACCGCATCGCCGACTACGACAGGAAGCGTGACTTCCCGGCGGCCAAGGGCCCGAGCTATCTGAGCGTGCACCTGCGTTTCGGCACGGTGTCGATACGCCGCTTGGCTCGCATCGCCCACCAGCTGATGCAAGGCGGCGACCATGGCGCCGAGATCTGGCTGTCGGAGCTGATCTGGCGCGACTTCTATCACCAGGTCATGCACCACCACCCGCATGCGATGACGTCGGCCTTCAAGCCCGAGTACGACGCCATCCGTTGGGAGACCGGCGCTCAGGCCGATCAGCTCTTTGCCGCCTGGTGCGAGGGCCGCACCGGCTTCCCGCTGGTCGATGCGGCCATGCGCCAGCTCAACCAGACGGGCTATATGCACAACCGCCTGCGCATGGTGGTGGCCAGCTTCCTGACCAAGGACCTGGGGCTGGATTGGCGCCGCGGCGAGGCCTATTTCGCCCGGCAGCTGCTGGACTTCGACCTGGCCGCCAACAACGGCGGCTGGCAATGGGCCAGCAGCAGCGGCTGCGACGCCCAGCCCTATTTCCGCATCTTCAACCCGACCAGCCAGAGCGAGAAATTCGACGCCGACGGCCGCTTCATCCGGCGCTACTGCCCGGAGCTGGCCGGACTGCCTGCCAAGGCCATCCACGCGCCCTGGGAGCGGGCTCCCTTGGAGATGCAGGGCAGCGCCTACCCACGGCCCGTCGTCGACCATGCCATCGCTCGCGAGCGCACGCTGGCGCGCTACGCGGTCGTCAAGCGCTCAGCCTGACGCGGCCCCGCACAAGCCCTCAAAGCGCGCCAAAGGCGGTGGCCTGGGCCAGCGTCAGCAGGCCGCGCGGCGAGACCGCATCGGCGGGGAAGAGCGCCATGCCAAGCTCGATGCCCAGGCTGTAGTCACGCCCACCCACGTGGAAGGGCTCGCTCATCAGGGTGACCAGGCTGCGCGCATGGGCTGCCGCCTGCTCGGCCTGGTCCAGGCGGGTCTGCACGATGGCGAACTGGTCGGCCGAACTGCGCGCGACGATGTCGGACTCGGCGCTGGCCTCCTTGAGCCGCACGGCCACCTGGCGGGCCACCGCGTTGGCGATGTCATCCGGCAGCGCGGCCAGCCCCGCCAAGCGCAGCACATAGACGGCGAGGTCGACGCCGTCACGGGTGGCGCAGCGCGAGACCTGGTCCAGACGCTCGTGCAGGGCTTGCTCGTTGAAGAGGCCGGTCAGGCCGTCGCGCAACTGCACGGCCGGCTTGTCGTCCAGCGTCGCGGGCAGCGTCACGGCGTACTCGGCGAGGTCGTCGAACAGCGTCTCCAGGCCGCTGGCCTTGTCGTAGAAGGCGTCGGCGCCGGCGTCCAGGCAGGCACGGCGGTAGGCGTCCACGTCCTGGGCCGTCAGCACGGCGATATGGCCGCCGTAGCCGGCGCGGCGCAGCTGCGTCACCAGGCTCAGGCCGCTGCCGGTGGCCAGGGACAGGTCCAGCAGCACGACGTCGGGCTGGGTCCACTGGATCAGCGCCAAGGCCTGGCGTTCGCCACCGGCCTCGCCGACGACCCGCATGCCCGGCATGGCGTCCAGTCGACGCACGAGCAGGCGACGGATGGAAGCGGAGTCTTCGACGAGGAAAATGTTCATGGACGCGATCTTCAGCTTGCGTCGGTTTTGTCGGCAGCGGGCGATGCCAGCAGCGCAGCAGCGGGATTGCCGCGACGTCGTGTAGGGAGATTGCCTACACGCCCGCACAACGCGTTAGAGCTCTGTCAACCCGTGCTGCACGCAGTATTTGGTCAGCTCGGTGTTGTTGGCCCAGCCAGCCTTCTCGAGGATGCGGGCCCGGTAGCTGCCCACCGTCTTGACCGACAGATGCATGGCTTCGGCGATCTGGGCCGGGGTCTGGCCGGCGGCGATCAGCAGCATGACGCGGTGCTCCTGCGCCGACAGCTGCTCATGCGGCAACGCATCGGGCGCCTTGCCGCTGAGCAGGCCCAGCAGGTGGTCGGCCATGGCCGCCGTGACGTAGCGCCCGCCTTCGGACAACCGACGCAGCGCGGTGCGCAGCTCCTCCGGCGCGCGGTCCTTGGGCAGATAGCCCGCGACGCCCATCTGCATCAGCCGCGCGGCATAGGCGGCTTCGGCATTGAGGCTGAGCACCAGCAGGGGCACCCCTGGCAGCACGCGCAGCAATTTGCTGGCGCCTTCGGTGCCGCGGGAGTCGGGCAGGGACAGGTCCAGCGTGACGAGGTCGGGCCGCGCGGCGGCGATGCGCGTCAGCGCCTCGGCAATGGTCGGCGCCTCGTCGATCTGGGCACCGGGCCACTCCTGCAGCACCAGCTGGGTGATGCCCATGCGCATCAGCGGGTGGTCATCGACGATGAGCAGTCTCACAACCAGGCCTCCTCTTCCTTGGCTGCCGCAACGGCCGGCAGGGCCGGCTCCAGCGGCAGCCAGACGCGCACGCAGGTGCCGGCGCCGGGAGCAGGCCCGAAGTCGAAGCTGCCGCCGGCCAGCTCGGCGCGCTCACGCATATTGCGCAGGCCGGCAGCGTCGGGCCGCGTGTCGCCGGGGCCGCGACCGTCGTCGACGACCTCGAGCTCATAACCCTCCCGTGCGCCGACGGCCAGGCTGCGTCCGGCCACGCGCAGCGTGCGCGCCTGGGCATGCCGGAGCACATTGGTGCAGGCCTCCTGCACGATGCGGAACAGCGGGCTGGCCTGCTCGGGCGGCAGCAGCTCGGCCTCGCCGAGGTCGAGCTTGGTGGTCAGGCCGGACTGGCGCGCCAACGTCTGCAGATAGTGGCCCAGGGCCGCCTCCAGGCCGAGTTCATCCAGCAGCGGCGGGCGCAGCTCGGCCGAGATGTGGCGGGCCGCACGGATGGCTTCGTCGGCCATGCCCTGCAGTTCGTCCACCAGCGGCTCGCTGCGCGGCGCCAGCCTGGCGCGCAGCGACAGCGTCAGCATCTTGATGGCCGTGCCGACCTGGCCGACCTGGTCGTGCACCTCGCGGGCGAGGCGGCGGCGCTCGGCCTCGATGCCGCGGTCCATCTCGACGGCGAAGCTGCGGATGCGCGCCAGCGCCAGGCTCAGCGCCTCGGTGCGCTGGGATACCTGCTGTTCCAGGCCGGCATTCGCGTCGCGCAGCGCCGCCTCGGCCACATCGCGCAGGCGGCGCTCCCGCAGCATCAGGGCCACCGCCACCGCCAGCGTGAGGAGGCCGACGCCGGGCAGCAGGCGGGTCAGCCGCGTCGTGCGCTGGCGCACGGCCCGGGTGGCCTCGTCGGCCGTGGCCACGCGGCGTTGCTGCTCGCGGCCGAGTTGCTCGATCTGGAAGCGCAGTTCGTCCATGACGCGCTTGCCATCCACATAGGCGCTGAGGTCTCGCGTGACGGTGCTGCCCTCGCCGAGGCGGCGTGCGACGGTCTGCCGGGCCTGGGCCAGCCTCTCGTCGATGAGGGCGTCCAGCCGGGCCAGCGTCAACGCGTCCGAGCCCTGCTGCGGCAGACGCTCGCGCAGGCCGGCGCGCACGGCGGCGAGCTCGCCGAGAGCTTCCTCATAGGGACGCAGAAAAGGTTGCTGGCCCGTGATGATGAAGCCGCGTTGGCCGGTCTCGATGTCGACCAGCAACATCAGCAGGTGCTGCAGTTCGGTCTGCGTGCGCAGCGCCTGGCTGCGCTCGGCGTCACGCTCCAGCAGCGCCGCGAGGCTCTGCGAGGCGCCCACGGCCGTGCCGACGAAGGCCAGGAAGGCCGCGACCAGCAGGCTCAATGGAAGCCAGGAATAACGCATGCACGACCCGCAACACGCCACAAACCGGGAGATCGCTGCGGGCGCCGCGCGATGGCGACAACCAGCCCAAGCCACCCCCGCACTGGGCCGCCCGCCAGCGTCTGCAACGCGCCGGTCGGGCGATGGGCCCTAGGCTAGGGCTGCCGTGGTGGGAAAGTCAAGCCGCGGTGTTGCCGCATGCAACGGCGGCGTTAGCACGCCACAGGCTCAGAACAGCTCGACGTCGCTGAGCTGCTGGGCGGCTTCCTGGATCACGCCGCTGGCCACCAGGGCCGCATAGTTGTGGACCTGGTTGCGGCCATGGCCCTTGGCGTGATAGACGGCCTTGTCGGCGCGCTCGAAGGCGCCCGCCGGGGAGTCGCCGGCGCGCACCTCGGTGAAGCCGATGCTGACGGTGATGCGACCCACCTGGGGGAAGGCATAGCGCTCGGTGTTCACGCGCAGGCGCTCGAAGGCCTCGCCGGCGTGGATTTCCTCGTCGCAGCGCATCAGCACGACGAACTCCTCGCCACCGAAGCGATAGAGCATGTCGTGAAAGCGGAAGGAGCCGCGCATCAGGCGCGACAGCAGCAGCAGCACCTCGTCGCCGATCAGGTGGCCGAAGCGGTCGTTGACGGACTTGAAGTGGTCGATGTCGATGACGCCGAGCACATAGTGCGGCGTGGCCGTCTCGTGGCGGCGATCCTCGGCCTCGTGCTTCACGTCCGTGCGCGTCGGGATGTCCGACAGCACCTTCAGGAAGCTCTCGTCGAAGGTCTTGCGGTTCAGCAGCCCGGTCAGGGTGTCGCGCTCGGAGTAGTCGAGCAGGCCCTGGAAGTTGTGATAGATCCGCAGCACGCTGCTGACCATGCGCTGGGCCCCCGTGCCGAGGCGGCGCGTRGACAGGATCTCGATGACACCGATGACGTCGCGGTCGGTCGCGATCGGGAACAGGTAAAGCCACTGGCCGCCCTGGGCCACCTGCGTCACGCTGCGGCTGCGCATGGCCTCCAGGCGCAGCGGGTGGTCGACCACCTTGGGCAGGGCCGCCGGCTTGGCCCACAGCGGGTCGGCCGACGCGACGGCGTCACCCGCCCGCAGATGGGCGCGGGTCAGCCAGCGCTCGTCACCCGGCTCACCGACGCTGCGGTAGATCGCGACCGACTCGGGCTCGAGCAAGTCACGCAGCGCCATGACCAGGGTGACGTCCATGACGTCACGGTCACGGAAACCGGTCAGCTCTGCGAGGTGGTCGACAACCTGTGACATGGATGAGATCAGGCCGCGGCGGCCTGCTGGGTGAACTGCTTGATCAAGCCGAGCAGGTATTCCTCATCGTAGGGCTTGCCGAGGTAGTGGTCGACACCCAGTTGAGCCGCGTAGTCGCGGTGCTTCTGGGCGATGCGCGAGGTGATCATGATGACGGGCAGCGCCGCCAGCCGCGAATCGGCGCGCATATTGCGCACCAGGTCGAAGCCGTCCATGCGCGGCATCTCGATGTCGGACAGCACGACCGACGGCAGTTCGTCGCTCGACAGCTTCTCCATCGCATCCAGGCCGTCCTTGGCCAGCATGACGCGCAGGCCGACACGCTCCAGGAAGCGCTGGGTCACGCGGCGCACCGTCAGCGAGTCGTCGACGACGAGCACCAGCGGCGCCTGCGTGACCGTCTCGACGACGGACACGACCTGCTGCGTTGGCACCTGGCCCTGCGCGATGGCATGGGCCGCTGCCAGGCGGGCCTGGGCATCCAGGCCATACCAGTCGGCGAGTGCGACGACGTTGTAGATCAGCGCGACCTCGCCCGAGGCCAGCAGGCTGATGCCCGCCAGGCCCGGCACGCGGTTGAGCTGGGCGCCCAGGTTCTTGACGACGACTTCCTGGTTGCCGATGACTTCGTCGACGTGCAGGGCCAGGGCCGATTGCGCCGTCTTCACCAGCACGACGTGGGTGAAGCGACCATGGACATGGCCGCGGCCGGCGTGGCCGAGCAGGCCGCCCAGCCAGTAGAAGGGCAGCTCGGCGCCGCCATGCTGCAGCTTGCCGGTGGCGTAGGCCGCCTCGACCGCATCGACCGGCACGCGCTGCACGGACGCCATCAGCGCCGCGGGGACGGCGATGACCTGATCGGCGCTCCTCAGCAGCACGACCTGGGTCAGTGCCGTCGTCAGCGGCAGGCGCAGCAGGAAGCTGGTGCCCTGGCCGGCGGTGGACGTGGTCTCGATGGTGCCGCCGAGCGTGCCGACCTCGGCGCGCACGACGTCCATGCCGATGCCACGACCGCTGAGCTCGGTGATCTGGCTGGCCGTCGAGAAGCCCGGGGCGAAGATCAGGCGCTTGAGCTGGGCATCATCGGGCTCGGCATCGGCCGAGATGAGGCCGAGTTGCAGGCCGCGCTCGCGGATGCGGGCCAGGTTGAGGCCAGCACCGTTGTCGGAGAAGTTCAGCAGCACTTCGTTGCCATGCTGGCCGACCTCGATGCGCAGCGTGCCGCTGGCGTCCTTGCCGGCTGCCGTGCGCGCCTCGGGCATTTCGATGCCGTGGGCGACGCTGTTGCGCAGCAGATGCTCGAAGGCGCCTGCCGTGCGCTCCAGCACCGAGCGGTCCAGTTCGGTCTGGCCGCCGCTGATCTCGAGCTTGACCTGCTTGCCGCTGTCACGCGCGGCCTGGCGGACGACGCGGTGCATGCGCTCGCCGATGGAGTCGAACTCCACGAGGCGGGTGCGCAGCAGGTCATCCTGCAGCTCGCGCGTCAGCCGCGACTGGGCGGCCAGCTCATCTTCACCGGTCTGGACGTTGCGGCCCAGCGTGCGCTGCAGCGTGGCCACGTCGCCGACCGACTCGGTCAGCATGCGGGTCAGTTCCTGGAAGCGGGTGTAGCGGTCGAACTCCAGCGGGTCGAACTCGCGGCCGCCCTGCTGCGCCGCCTCTTGCTGGGCGTGCATCTGGGCCTCGGCCTGCAGATCCAGCTCGCGCAGCTGGGTGCGCAGGCGCTCCAGGTTGTCGTCCAGGTCGAGCAGGGCGCCCTTCATCTGGACCAGCTCGGACTCCATCCGCGCACGGCGGATGCTGACCTCGCCGGCCTGGGTGGCCATGCGCTCCAGCAGGCTGCCGCGCACGCGCACCAGGGCCTGGCCGATGGCGAGGTTGTCGCTGCCGGCGGCGATCTCGGCGGTGTCGGTGAAGCGGCTCCAGTCGATTTCGCGCGCCGGTTCGGCAGGCTTCTCGACGAAGGTCGACGCCACCGGGCGCACCGGGGTTTCGGCCAGCTCGACCACCGGGCGTTCGGCTTCGGGCGCCTGGGCAACGGGCAGCGGCTTGGCGGCGGGTGCAGGCGGCGGTGCGACGACGGCCGGCGCGGCCGGCATGGCAGCGGCGGACGCCAGGCGGCGACCCAATTCCTCGAAAGCGTGCTCGAGGGCGTCGCCCTCGTGCTGCAGGGCCTGCACCTGGCCATGGTCGGCAGTGCCGGCCCGCAGCAGGTCTTCGATGGCGGATTCGAGGTGGTGGGCCTGTTCGCCCAGGCGCATGGCGCCGGCCAGGCGGGCGCCACCCTTGAAGGTGTGCAGGGCCCGCATGCAGGCGTCGGAGCGGCCCAGCTCGCCCGGATGGGCCAGCCAGTCGCGCAGCGCGCCATGCAGTTCTTCCAGCAGCTCGCGGCCTTCTTCTTCGAAGATGGGGTAGAGGTCGGCCTCGATGTGGTCGGGCAGACCCGGCTCGGGCTCGTCCTCGGCCGCCAGCAGCGGGGCCGGCTGGGGTTCGGGTTCGGGTTCCGGTTCGGGCTGAACCTCGGCTACCGGCTCGATGACCGGCTCGACAACGGGTTCCGCAACCGGCTCGGCAACGGCCTCGACGACCGGTTCGGCCACGTCGGCCAGATCGACGACGGATTCCGGCAGGTCGGCAGCGATGGTGACCGCCGAGTCCAGATCGCCTGCGAATGTGTCGTGCAGGGCCGGCACGGGCAGCGCATCCAGGGCCGCGGCCGCCGTGTAGACCTCTTCCTGCGGCTCGTAGGCATGCAGTTGAGAGAGGACCTCGGGGTCGTTGGGCTTCAGGAAACCGGCAGCGAACTGGTGCAGCAGGCGACGGATGTCGTCGGCGGCGCGCACGAAGAGCTCGGCGTCGGCCGTCTCGTAGCCCACGGCGCGCTGGGCGCGGCTGAGGGTGTGCTCGAGTTCGCGGGCCAGGGCGGAGAGATCCTCATAGCCCACGGTGGCGGCATTGCCGGCCAGCGCGTGAGCCTGCACTTCGCAGCTCTGCGGCACGGGCTCGTTGAGCTCCAAGGCCCATTCGGCCAGGCCGACGGACAGCTTGCGCGACAGCTCGTCGGCCTCGTTCAGGAAGATGTTGAACAGCGCGATGCTGATGCGCAGCGGGCCGATGACCTTGAAGCCTTCGTCGGGGTCGACAGGCTCCGGCTCGGGTTCCGGCTCGGCGGCCGTGACCAGGCTGAGCGCCGGCGCGGCCGGCTCCTCGTCCTCGTCGAGCAGCTGGTGCATCGCCAGCGTGGATTCCTCCGGGCGGACCGGCGGCTCGCCAACAGGCTCGGCGACGACGATCTCGGCCTCGTCCAGATCCAGCACCACGCCGAAGTTGGCCAGCGTCGGCTCTTCGTCGGGCATGGCCGGCAGCGGCAGGGGTTCGGTCGGCGCGTGATCGGCATCGACCGCGCCGGCCAGYTCGGCAGGCAGTTCGGTCGGGTCCAGGTCCAGCGTGACCTCGGGCAAGGCGAGCAGGCCCTCGGCCTCGACCTGGGCCTCGTCGGCCGGCGCATCGAGTTCGAGAACGAAATCGGGCTCCAGCGCCGGCGTCTGCTCCATCTCGGCCGGCAGCGCGGCGACGATGGGTTCGGCTGCCGGTTCGGCCAAGGCCTCGGGGCCGCGCTCGTCGACACCTTGGGCCTCGACGGTCTCTGCGGTCAGCGGCAGGTACTGGCCGTGCAGGCGCAGGGAATCGGCGCTGAGGCGCACCGGGTCGGGCAGGCTGTGGCCTGGCTCCGTGCCGGCGATCTGGTTGCGCCAGTGGGCGAAATAGTCCAGCGCCTCGGCGGTGAAGCCCAGCAGGGCGGCGTCGGCCTGGGGATTGGCTTCGGCAAGGCGGGCGTTGTAGAGCTGCTCGCAGGCCCAGGCACCCTCACCGAAGGGGTCCAGCCCGACCATGCGGGCGCTGCCCTTGAGCGTGTGGAAGGCGCGGCGCACGACGGTCAGCTGGCCGTGGTCGGCCGGCGCCTCGCGCAGTTCGTCCAGCGCGGCTCGGGCATTGCCGATGACCTCGTCGGCTTCCTCGAGGAAGATCTCGCGCATCTCGGGGTCGTCGGCGACGCTGGGCGCGGGTGCAGGCGCGGGCGGCGGCGGAGCGACAACGGGGGCGGGAGCGGGAACGGCAGCCGGCTGCGACAGGTCGACATCCGGCAGGCTGAGGTCGGGCAGGTCCAGGCTGCCGAAGTCGACGCGCAGTGGCTGGGTGGCCTCGTAGGACGGCGGCGCGATCTCGGGCGATTCGTCGCCCAGATCGACGTGGAAGCCGCTGGCCTCGAAGCTGGGCAGCTCGACAGCGCCTTCGCGGCGGCCCATGACGGCGTCCAGGCGGCCGCTGGCATCGTCGAACTGGAACATGCGCTTGGCCAGGGCCGGCTGCACGCTCAGCATGTCGATCAGGAAGCCGAGGGCGCCGAGGTTGTTGGCCAGGCGTTCGAAGACGTCGCGCGCGCCGGGGCGGTTGAAGTCGATCTCGGTGTTGGCGAGGCCGTCGACCTCGTCACGCATGCGGACCGTGGCCTGGGCGGCCTGGTCCAGGCCCAGCACGCTGAGCACGCCGCGCATGGCCTGCAACTGGCCGGGCACGGGGATCAGCAGCGCACGCTGAGTCGGGTCGCGGAAGTATTCGTCGCACTGCTTCTCGACTTCCGAGAGGCTGGCGCGCAATTCGTGGACGACGCTGCCCAGGGTCTGGCGGTCGGAGACGCGGCGATACAGCTCCTCCATCCAGTCTTCGAGGGGCTCGGCCGGCTGGCCATGGGCCACGGCCTCGACGCGGCGCGCCAGGCGGCGCACGCGGTCGGCCTGCTCGGGCTGGTCGAAGGCGGCGTCTTCCAGCGCGGCTTCAACGTAGAGCAGGCTGGTGGCGATTTCCATCGCCAGTGCGGGCGGCGGTGTGCTGCGCGAGCGCAGCGTCGCGACGACGGCGCGCTGCAGCGTCTGGGCCAGCACTTCACCGCTGGGGAAGAGGCGGGTCAGCGAATCGGCCAGACCGGCGAACTGCTCATCCAGGCCGGCCAGGCGATGCTGGTCGCCCTCGGCGGCACTGGACCAGCTCTCCTTGGCCGACATGACGCGGCGCTTGGCCTGCACGACCCAGGCCGGGTCGATGCGACCGAGGCTGGCGTCCTCGTAATCGCCGCCATGCTCGTCGGTGAGGCGATAGGCCTCGTGCACGGCGGTCAGGCGCGGGCCCGCACCCCTGGCGACGCGGCACTGGGCGCAGAAGAACAGCAGGTCCTGGGCGAGGCGGTCGCGCGCCGGATCCATCTGGTCGCCGTGGCCGACGAGACGCAGCTCATGCAGCAGCTTGGAGCCCAGGCGCTTGGCATAGGCGTCGCTCGGGATCAGCTTGAGGGCCTGGCCTTCGAAGACGGCGGCGGCGAGCTGCCACAGCGTGCGCGTCGTGCCGGCCGGCAATGCAGCGGCCAGGCCGGCGCACAAGCCGGACAGATTGGCGGCATGCGCCGAACTGGGCTCGCGCATATGGCGCAGCAGCGCGGCCTCGAAGGGCGCACGCACGGCCTCGGGCGAACGCGGCAACACGCCGGCCTCGGGCGCGATGCTGCGCCAGGACCAGTCGTACTGCCAGAGATCGGCCGGATGGATGCGTTCGGCGCCGTTGAGTTGCTGCAGCGCGCGATAGCCCGGATAAAGGGCCAGCGACGAGGTCTTGTTGCCAGCCAGCAGGCGGGCGACATAGGCCAGCAGCGCGAAGTCGGCGCGCTCGATGGTGTCGACCGTGGTGGCCTCGACCTCGAGCGGGCGCTCGGCCAGGCGCGCGACGGCCGCTTCGGCGGCACGCAGCACGCTGGCGCCGGCCGGCAGGCCGACCAGCGACAGCACGCCGCTGACCTGGTGCAGCTGGGACGCGGCCTGCTGCAGCGGTGCGCTCGGCTGGGCGTCGCCGCCAAAGGCCGAGAGGCGGTTGTCGCCGCCGTCGCGCACATGGCGACGCAGGGTCTTGTGCACCGTCTCCAGGGAGCGGCGCAATTCCTCCTGCACCCAGGCCAGGGGGCTGAGGTCGGCCGGGAGTTCGGAGTCTCGCAGGGAGCTGTCCATGCGTTGAGGCTTTCTCGCTCGGTGCGGTGTGCTGTGGGGTCAGGGGCCGGTCAGGCGACCTTGAATCGGGACACGGAAGTGCGCAGCGCTTCGGCAGAGCGGGACAGCTCATGCACCATCTGGGCGGTAGAGCGCGTGCCCTCCGACGTCTGCTCGGTCACCGCGAAGATGTGCTGGATGTTGGAGGCCACCTCGTTGGCGTGCTCCGCTTCCGCTTGAGCCTGCGTCGAAATCTGTCCGATCAGATCGTCCAGCTGACGCGACACGCTGTCGATGTCTTCCAGCGCCTTGCCGGCCGCGTCGGACAGTTGCGTACCTTCCACCACACCGCGCGTCGAGCGCTCCATGGCGGCCACCGCGTCGTGGGTGTCGGTCTGAATGGTCTTGACCAGGGCCGCGATTCGCCGCGTCGCGTCGCCGGAGCGTTCGGCCAGTCGCTGCACTTCTTCCGCAACCACCGAGAAGCCGCGACCGGCTTCACCGGCGGACGCCGCCTGAATGGCCGCGTTCAGCGCCAGCACGTTGGTCTGTTCCGTAATGTCCGAGATCAGCTCCGTGATCTCGCCGATTTCCTGAGACGACTCGCCCAGCCGCTTGATGCGCTTGGAGGTCTCCTGGATGGAGTCACGGATGGTGTTCATACCGGCGATGTTGTTCTGCATCGCGGAGAGACCCTGCTCGGCAGCCTGCCGGCTCTGGCGCGCCACGCCGGCCGTCGTCTGCGCCTGCGCGGACACGTCGGTGATTCGACCCGCCATGCCGAGCACGGCCTCGCCGGTGGCGCGAATCTCGTGCAGCTGTTCCTTGGAGGCCGCCAGCAGGTCGGTGGACGTCTGGTCCACCGCGCCGGTCGTGTCAGTCACGCGGGCTGCCGTGGCCTGCACCTGGCCGACCAGGTTGCGCAGCTCTTCCACGGTGTAGTTCACCGAGTCGGCAATCGCGCCCGTGATGTCTTCCGTCACCGTCGCCTGTTGCGTCAAATCGCCTTCAGCGACGCTGGCCAGTTCGTTCATCAATCGCAGAATGGCGGCCTGGTTGGCGTCATTGACGCGCTTGGCTTCCTGCTCCTGGGCTTCGGCATCGCGGCGCGAGGCTTCAGCAAGCGCGGCGCGCTCGGACTGGTCGGCCACGAAGAGGCGCAGGAAACCGAAGGCACCAGCCACCAGGGCAATCAGCGACAGCACCATGAAGCTGATCAGGCCCCAGCCCGCGCCGCCCGACTTTTCCAGTTCGCCGGCGGCCTGTTCCAGGCCTTTGCGCAGCGGTTCGGAGTCGTTCAGGATGGCCGTCTGGGCTTCACGAGCCGACACCAGGCCCTGCAGGTTGCCCAGAATGGCGGAGGCTTGCGTGCGGGTCTGCTCGTACTGCTTGAGCAGGGTCTGCAGGCGTTCCTTCAGCTGCGGGTCACGCGCGGCGTTCAGGCGCAGCTCGGGGCTGCCGCTGATCAGCGCTTCGGTGATGAGCTTGAAGGAATTCAAGTCCTTGCCCAGCAGGAACACGGCTTCGGGGCTGACGCCTTCCTGGGTCAGGAATTCGTTGGCGCTCTTGCCGATACGCTGGGTCAACATGACAAGCTGACCGACCGCAGAAACTTCACCGGCGGAGGAGCCGATCTGCAGGGCTTGAGACGACACCGCTTCGGCGCTTTCCAGCAGGTCGCTGGACTGGCGGTTGATGGCGCGCAGGGCCTGGCCGACCTGGGTCAGGATCTTTTCCTGGGCCTGCACGACCTTGCCGTTCTTCTCGGCGCGCTCGACCAGGGGCTTGAGGGAATCCAGCGTCGGCTGCACGGCGGCCGGCGCGATCGCCAGATCACCCTCGCCGGTGCGCAGGTTGTTGACGACGCCGCTCAGGGTGCTGACCGACTCGCGCAGTTCCGCGAAGGCGGCCGGGTTGCCGACCAGGGCCGCGGACACGGACTTGGCCATACGCTGCGAATGCATCAGCGCCTGACCGGAGGCACGCACCTGGGCCGCGCTGCGGTTGGAGCTCGCCAGCACCAGGCTGACGGAGGCCGCCGTACCGACGAGGCCGAGAACCACGAGGCCGGTCAGCACGCGCTGACGGTGGCGGCCGAAGAGGTCGGTCAGTTTTTCGGCACCGGTGGCGGCCGCGGGCGGCAGCATGGTGGGATCGGCGGCTTGCGTCGTCGGCGCGAAGCTCATCGTGCTGCTGGGCGGGAACTCGCTGTTCGGGCCCGGCTCCGTCGGCACGGCCGGCGAAATGATGGATGGTGCCTCGGTGCGAGGGTAGATCTCGGTGCGGGCGGGGATCTCCACGCCGGCAAGCGTCGAGTCGGCATTGCGGGTGGCGTCGAAGCCGGCGCTACTGCGCGAATCGATGGTCGTGTCGACACCTTCCGGCGGCGGCAGCGTCAGATCATCGGCTTCGGACTTTCCCCTGATTTTGTCCAGCAGGCTCATCTCACCCTCGTCCTTCAGTGTTTGTGATTCCGCGTTCACACGACGCGGCTTGAAGCTTGGAAACAGATGCGCGCATCACGCGACGATATGCAGGAAATTCTCCTGCCGCGACAACGCTTCGAGATTGATTTCCTGCCAGTTGCGGCCGGCCTCGTCGCGGCGCAGCGCGCCAGCGAATCGAGGCAGCGGCCCGGCGGGCTGTTGCGGCGCCAGCGGCAGTTGTTCGTCGCTGCGCAGGCCGGCCAGGCGGTCCACCAGCAGCGCGCAGTTCAAATTCAGGTCGCTGCCCAGCGACACCAGGCGGCTTTGCGCCGCCGCGGCGCGGCCGGGCGCGGGGTCGCGCAGGCCCAGGTAGACGGCCAGGTCGACGACGGTGAACAGGCCGCCGCGCAGATTGGCCACGCCAGCCAGCCAGGGCTTGGCATAGGGCACGGGCTTGATTGGCACGGGCGCGAAGATTTCGCTGGCCTGCTTCAGCGAGAACAGCAGGCCGGCGCCGGCGCATTCGACAGCCAGCCAGTTCGCGATGAGCGTCTGCTCACGCGCCGCCGCCATGCGCTCGGCCAGGCGCTGCTGGAGCTCGCGGAGTGCCGTTTTGTTTGCCATGCCCTTGTCGCCTCAGCCGAGGGCCTTGATCTTGGCCAGCAGTTCTTCGGCCTTGACGGGTTTGACGACATAGTCGCTGGCGCCCTGGCGCATGCCCCAGACCTTGTCGGTTTCCTGGTTCTTGCTCGTGCACATGATGACCGGCACGCCGGCATAGCGCTCGTCACGCGTGATGGCACGGGTCAGCTGGAAACCGTTCTGGCCGGGCATGACGACGTCCATCAGGATCAGGTCGGGCTTGGCCTCGGCCAGGCGCTTCATGGCTTCTTCGGCGTTCTCGGCCGTGCGCACATTGAAGCCGCGCTTGACCAGCATTTCCGACAGAGCGTGCAGCTCGGTCTTGGAGTCATCAACCAGCAGGATGTTTTGAATGCTCATGGCAGTTCTCTCTCAAAAGGTGCTTCTTACGGCCGGTGCTGAATCACCGCCTGGAGCAGCTGGTCCTTGGTGAAGGGCTTGGTCAGATAGTCCTGCGAGCCCACCATGCGCCCGCGGGCCTTGYCGAAAAGGCCGTCTTTCGACGACAGCATGATCACCGGCACTCCCGAGAACTGCGGGTTGCGCTTGATGATGGCGCAGGTCTGATAACCGTCAAGGCGCGGCATCAGGATGTCGCAGAACACGAGATCGGGATGGAAGTCGCCCAATTTGGCCAGCGCGTCGAAGCCGTCCTCAGCCAGGGCCACCTCATGGCCGCCCTGTTTCAGGAAGATCTCCGCGCTGCGGCGAATGGTGTTGCTGTCGTCGATGACCAGGATGCGGGTCGGCCCCGCACCGGAAACTTGCTCGTTCAAACGTCGTCTCCTCGGAACTTCAGCTCGGGACCTGGCCCTTCCGGCCCCCTGTGAGGCTTTTGAGGCCGAGTCAGATGCGCACCATCTCGAAATCCTCTTTGCGCGCACCGCAGTCGGGGCAGGTCCAGTTCATGTCCACATCGGCCCAGGCGGTACCGGCGGCGATCCCATGCTCAGGATCACCCGTTGCTTCGTCATAGATCCATCCACAGATCAGGCACATCCAGGTACTGGGTTCGCTCACGGTGCTTAGAGTTTGCTCACTACAATCGAATCATTCTAGCCAGGGCCCGAGAGCGCAATGCTGAGGGCAAACGCCTGTGCCCAGGGCCTCGGAAGCGGCCTTTTAGCGGCAGACTCCACGCTTTGCGGCACCATTTGACCGCATTCGGCATGACCTTCCCATGAGCCCAACACCCCTCCCCGCCGACCCCGAGGTCGATGAAACCCAAGACGAACAGGAAAGCCCGCCGCCGGCTTGCGTGCTGAGCTTCAATGCCAGCGACGCTTCCGGCGCAGGCGGCCTGGCCGGCGACGTGGCCACGATCGCGGCCATGGGTGCGCACTGCCTGCCCGTCGTCACCGCCATCGTGCTGCGCGACACGGCCGAGATCTTCGAGCACGAGAACCTCGACGCCGACACCGTTGCCGAGCAGGCCCGCCACATCCTCGAGGACGTGCCCATCACCGCCTGGAAGGTCGGTTTCCTCGGCAACGCCGAGGCCGTGGCCGCCGTCGCCGAGGTGCTGAGCGACTACCCGGACGTGCCGCTGGTCACCTATCTGCCCTCGGTCGCCTGGATCGACGAGGACGACCAGCAGCAATACCTGGACGCGCTGCGCGAGCTGGTGCTGCCGCAGACGGCCGTGCTGGTGGGCAACCACAAGACGATGACCGACTTCCTGTTGCCCGACTGGGACAACGAGCGCGCGCCGTCGGCCCGCGAGCTGGCCGTGGCCGCGGCCCAGGCCGGTGCCCAGCATGTGCTGGTGACGGGCATCCAGTTGCCCAACCAGTATGTAGACAACGTGCTGGCGAACGCCCAGGGCCCCATCACCGGCGAGAAGTTCGAGCGCTTCGAGACGGCCTTCGTCGGCTCCGGTGACACGCTGGCCGCCGCCCTGGCCGCCCTGCTGTCGGTGGGCGCCGAACTGCACTCGGCCGTCAGCGAGGCCCTGTCCTTCCTGGACCAGTCCCTGGACGCGGGCTTTCGACCCGGCATGGGCAATGTCATCCCCGACCGCTTCTTCTGGGCCCTGCCCGCCGCGGACGAGGAAGGTGGCGAGCCGCCCGACTTCGAGCCCGAACCCGAACCCGAGCAGCCGCCCAAGACGCCGCGGCGCATGCATTGATTTCCTGATTTCCCTGTCATGGCCAGCAATTCAGAGCTCTTCGAGCGCGCCGCGCGCGTCATTCCCGGCGGCGTGAACTCGCCCGTGCGCGCCTTCCGCGCCGTCGGCGGCACGCCGCGCTTCATCGCCCGCGGCGATGGYGCCTATATCCATGACGCCGAAGGCCGGCGCTATGTCGACTACATCGGCTCCTGGGGCCCGATGATCCTCGGCCACGGCCACCCGGCCGTGCTGGAGGCCGTCACGAAGGCCGCCGCCGAGGGCTTCTCCTTCGGCGCGCCGACCGAGCGCGAGATCGAGCTGGCCGAGGAGATCCTCAAGCTCGTGCCCAGCATGGACCAGGTGCGCCTGGTCAGCTCGGGCACCGAGGCGACCATGAGCGCCATCCGCCTGGCTCGCGGCGCCACCGGCCGCGCCAAGTTCATCAAGTTCGAGGGCTGCTATCACGGCCACACCGACGCCCTGCTCGTGAAGGCCGGTTCAGGCCTGGCCACCTTCGGCCACCCGACCAGCGCCGGCGTCACGCCCGGTGCCGCGGCGGACACCGTGGTGCTGGAATACAACAACATCGAGCAGCTCGAGGCTGCCTTCGCCCAGTACGGCAGCGAGCTGGCCTGCGTCATCGTCGAGCCCATCGCCGGCAATATGAACTTCGTGCGCTCGTCGCTGGACTTCATGAGCGCGATGCGCCGCTTGTGCAGCCAGCATGGCGCGCTGCTGGTGCTGGACGAGGTGATGACGGGCTTCCGTGTCGGCCTGGGTTCCGCACAGGCCCATTACGCCAAGCTCATCCCTGGCTTCGCACCCGACATCTCGGTCTTCGGCAAGGTCATCGGCGGCGGCATGCCGCTGGCGGCCTTTGGTGCCAGGCGCGAGGTCATGCAACACCTGGCACCGCTGGGCGGCGTCTACCAGGCCGGCACGCTGTCGGGCAACCCGGTGGCCACGGCCTGCGGGCTGGCCACGCTGCGCGAGATCCAGAAACCCGGCTTCTTCGAATCGCTGTCGGCCAAGACCCGCCAACTCGTGGATGGTTTGAAGGCAGTGGCCAAGGAGAACGGCGTGCCCTTCAGCGCCGATTGCGAAGGCGGCATGTTCGGCTTCTTCCTGATGCCGGAACTGCCGCAGAACTACACCACCGTCATGACGACGGACAAGGAGCGCTTCAACCGCTTCTTCCACGCGATGCTGGACGCCGGCATCTATCTGGCCCCGGCCCTGTACGAAGCGGGCTTCGTGTCGGCGGCCCACAGCCAGGCCGACATCGACGCCACGCTTTCGGCCGCGCGCACCGCCTTGCGCTGACTCCTTGACGCCCTGCAGGGCGCGCTGACATGCATCTCCACATCCTCGGCATCTGCGGCACCTTCATGGGCGGCCTCGCGGCCCTCGCGCGCGAAGCCGGCCACAAGGTCACCGGCTGCGACGCCAATGTCTACCCGCCGATGAGCACCCAACTCGAGGCCCTGGGCATCGAGCTGATCACGGGTTTTGGCGCCGAGCAGTTGGAGCTCAAGCCCGACGTCTTCGTCATCGGCAATGTCGTCACGCGCGGCGAGCGCTTCCCGCTGATGGAAGCCATCCTGGACGCCGGCCTGCCCTACACGTCCGGGCCGCAATGGCTTTCCGAGAACGTGCTGCAAGGCCGTCACGTGCTGGCCGTGGCAGGGACTCATGGCAAGACGTCGACGACGTCCATGCTGGCCTGGATCCTCGAGCACGCCGGCCAGAAGCCCGGCTTCTTGGTCGGCGGCGTGCCGCAGAACTTCGGCGTGTCGGCTCGCCTGGGCGAAGGCAAGCCCTTCGTCATCGAGGCCGACGAGTACGACACGGCCTTCTTCGACAAGCGCAGCAAATTCGTCCACTACCGGCCGCGCACCGCGGTGCTGAACAACCTCGAGCACGACCACGCCGACATCTTCCCGGACCTGGCCGCCATCGAGACCCAGTTCCACCACCTCGTGCGCACCGTGCCGGCCAGCGGCCGCCTCGTCGTCAACGCCCGCGAGGAAGCGCTGCAGCGCGTCATCGCACGCGGCTGCTGGAGCGAGGTGCTGCGCTTCGGCGCCAAGAAGGAAGAAGCCGGCATGCTGCGCGCGCGCGGCGAGCCGCAGGCCTTCGACGTGCTGCGCGGCAGCCTCAAGGTGGCGCGCGTCGAATGGGGCCTGATCGGCGAGCACAACCAGCTCAACGCGCTGGCGGCCATCGCCGCGGCCGAGCATGTCGGCGTGTCGCCCGAGCAGTCGGCTGCGGCCCTGGCCGAGTTTCAGAACGTCAAGCGGCGCATGGAACTGCGCGGCGAAGTGCGCGGCATCAAGGTCTACGACGATTTCGCCCATCACCCCACGGCCATCCGCACCACCGTCAACGGCCTGCGCCGCCGCATCGCGCCGCAGGAGCGCATCCTGGCCATCTTCGAGCCGCGCTCCAACACGATGAAGCTGGGCACGATGAAGGCCCAGTTGCCGTGGGCGCTGGAGGAGGCCGATCTGGCTTTCTGCAATCAGCAGGGGCTGAGCTGGGATGCGAAGGAGGCGTTGGCGCCGATGGGCGCTCAGGCCTTTGTTGGCGCTGATGTCGATGCGCTGGTGGCTGCGATCGTCAAGGCAGCCAAGCCGGGCGACCACCTGCTGTGCATGAGTAATGGTGGGTTCGGCGGCATCCACGAAAAACTGCTGGCTGCGTTGGCCAAATAGCGACTGCGGCGCCACGCACCATTGCCATGACAGGCCACGATTCAGTTCGCGCAAGTCTTACTTCCATCGTCTTCCTGACGGGCGTCGCGTTGTCGACCGCCTCCTCAGCGAACGACACGACTGCACGCGTCGGCGTCGGCGGCCTTGTCTTCACGAAGACACAAGCGGTCGCCATGGAAGTGGAGCACTTGGTCATTTCGCCAAGCCGCATCCGTGTTGCCTACATCTTTCGCAACACCACCCATCAGGATGTACGCACAGTTGTTGCGTTCCCTACGCCTGCCTATCCCGGCTGCCTTTCAGAGGCGCAGACTGAGCAAAATCAGAGGCCGGTGGAAGGCCTTGCGACGCAAGTCGATGGCAAACCCGTCACGACGACACTGGTGCGATCAGCCGTTGTCGGCAGCGTTGACGTCACTCAGAAATTGAGGGCCGCCGGACTCCCCGAGACCTGGATCTTTCCGCCGATGCGGCTGCCGTATTGCCTGAATCTTCCTGAAGAGGACGAGCTCAGTCCTGCTCAGCGCCGGCGCCTCAAGGCGGCATCGCTGCCCAAAGGCGAAATCCGAACCACTGACACCTACCACTGGACGCAAACCTTCCCTGCAGGCGGCCAAGTGAAGGTTACCCATGAATACGCGCCGTTCCCTGGTGGGATCTATGGCTTTGCAAGCCCTGGCAGCACTGACGAATTCCGTTGGGTTCCCATCTCATCACTGCAGGATGACAGAATTGATCGCGCATGCGTTGACGAGAGTGCGCGAGCGATCATCGTTGCCCGCGTCAAGAGCTTGCTGAACGCCGGCGCATCGGACGTCCAAGTCACGCTAAGGGATGTCGAGTACATCCTCGGCACAGCAAAGAATTGGAAAGGTGCCATCGGCAGCTTCGCACTGGACTTGGTGAAGGAAGATCCGGAGGAAGTGGTTTCGCTATGCTTTCCAGGCCGCGCAAAGAGGCTGGACGCCACCACCTTGCGATTCGAGCACCGCAACTTCGTCCCGCCGGATCGCATCCATGTGAATTTCTATTCCATCACCGCGTCCAAGCGGTAGGTGGCCAAGCCGGGAGACCATCTGCTGTGCATGAGCAATGGCGGGTTTGGTGGCATTCACGAGAAGCTGTTGGCTGCTCTGGCGAAGTAGGCGCCTCATCGATGCATTGCCGGGAGTCCGTCCCGGCGGCCGGGTAACTTTCTTCTGCGGGGCCAGAAGAAAGTCACCAAAAGAAGAGGCCCTGAACCGCACACCATCGCGACGCCGCCATGAGCAGCGCGCGAAAACAGCCGGCGGCATTGCGACAAGAAGCGAGCCGCTGCGCTCTCGCACACGACTTGTGACGAGCCCGATGCATCGCACCAGCGGCCCGTTCGACGCGCGGCTGCACGCCGGGCTCATC